>CAIPBJ010000109.1 GCA_903863255.1 uncultured Methylophilaceae bacterium | reverse complement strand
GAAAAAATTAAAACACAGAATAACTACGTATAATCAATGTGTTGAAATAAAATAAAAAGAAAATTCAGACCCAAAGTTAAAATTTCAACTTTTGGCGAAAATGCGCTGATTTTTATATCAGTTGGAATTGGTTGGAGTATCGTCATATCGAAGTTCTTTCAAGTCGATATTCCAACAGTTGTAGGAATTAACAATTAAGTTATGCTAGCCGCAATTAAATCAATAAGTTACTTAATCAATTGTGACCAAAAATCATTCACTTTGTGACCATAAACTGATTTATTCCTCACATTTTTGAGCATAAGATGCTTATTTCCTATTTTTAGTGATTTTTTAGATAAAAAATGGCTGTTATTAAAACAGTCATTTTGTGGTTAGGTTAATGAATCGCTGCGACATTAATATTTAAGTCCATGTTTCGTCTTTGTTTTATATTCATTTTTTCGAATATCATCCATTTTCCGAAATGCTGAATCAATCAATTTAATGTCTTTTTCTTGCACGCCAAAGCTTTCGAAATAAACCTTCCATTCGCGGACGTGCTTGTAGATTCGATCAACTATCTCTTCTGCGGCCTCTAAAGATAGATCAAATAGAACATGTGACGTTAGGGCATTATTAATAGTCGCCATGCGTCCGTGATCACCAATGCTCAAATGCAAGTTGCGATCATAAGCTAAACTTGGCCGTGGCATAACATCGTAAAGTGGACTTAGTCTCCAGCCTTTAATGTTTGGATCTAATACGAAACCGTGATTTCTAAGATGATCATCATCATTACTCACCAATATGTTGTAGATCATCCTTCCATATAATTCTCGTTGATCATCTTTAATAACCGAAGTATGGCAATGTTTTTTTATAGCAGATGCCAGATCTGAATACGATTTTTTTGGTGAATCTGACTCATGACAATTTAACATTGTGAGGCCGCTCACGAAGGGTAGTCTTTTTTCCATGTATCCGGTACCCGGCATACTTGTCAGCATCTCAGTCATGTTTAGCGATTGCTGACCTTTTGAAAAATAGCGGTCAAAGCGACGAATCATCATAACTCTTTTAGTGCCTAGCTGAACAACTCTGACGGCAGGAACCGTTAATCCGCATATTGAAGCTAATCTCATGGTAGCCATCTCAATATCTGGAATTGAATATGGATCTTTAACCCCGCTAAATTTTGCAAGGTATTGAACTCCTAACTCATCCCGAATAGACGCTTTTGGTCGTCCTCCGCCAAGCGCAGATCCGTTCGCGTAGACCACCTCAAGGCTTGCGGGAATTGGCAACCCTTCATCAATGCGTGCTGCAGCTTCCATTAAGTATTCAAGGTTTGCCCAGTTTACCTCACCTTCTCTAGGTTTATCATTGATTGATGATCTTATGTCTAGCGAACCCACTCTATTGCTGCCTGCATGTATCAAATATACTGATTCATTCAAAGAGTCTGGCGGAGCTTTTAATTTAGATTCGATAACTCGACGGCCCCATGAGTCAGGAGCAGCATCTCGTATTCCTCCAAAATACGTCATACCACCAAAAGGATTTAATGCCTTATGTTTTATCCCAGCTTTATCATTCAAACTTAAGCTAACTGGGTCAATCTCAATAGCATTAATCCTATCCAAGTATTTTGACCCATAACTAAAAGCCGAGGACAATACCTGTGTATTATCCTCGTTCATAGTCAATATTCCAGAGGGCTCCCATCCATCCAAATAGGAAAAAACCCCTAACTTCGATTCTTTTTCCATTAAAAATCCAACTCCTCTATTTCACTCTGACTTAAATCTCGAACACGTTTTGTGCGTTCACGATAGCTTAGCGCAGCTAAAGCCGGATCAGATTCAGACATTATTTGCAAAAGAGTAATTCCTGGGGCGATCGCATTGACATATCTAAGTATTTGGCCGAATGCGACTCCAGGATCTCCACTTTCCATCCTGTAAGCAGTATTTCTGCTCAACCCTGCACGCAGAGCAGCTTCAGCTTGTTTGATACCTCTGGCGATTCTAAAGCGCGATAATTTCATACCAAATTCTTTAGCTTCTGCCATTAATTCTGAATTCAATGCAGCAGACTGGGTTACCTTCATGATCGTTTATTCCTTCATTATCTTTATAATGATTGATTATAGGTTCATTTTAGCAGGCTTTAAGACGTATGTCAATATATTGTATCTTATTTCGATCATTATTTATTTTATGCTCGCTTTAAGGTTCATATTTGTTAAGGATGATTACTACATTAGTTATTTTATAGACACAATCAAGCAACTTATGCCCAGCAAAAAGCATTTGAGAATGCTAAAAAAGCATTATTTAAAATTCCCTACAACAGTAATTAGTTGGTCTGGATGAATGCGGCCGTCAATTATGATTAATATTTAATCAGTTGTAATTTATTTGGTGGCCGATTGGTTGACAATGTATAATGTCAACATATCCTACTTGTTAATATTTCATGTCAAATACGATCACCCCGAAGGAGCAAATGAGAGCGGCTCAAAGCTTCTCTTTTTTCTCCTGCATCGCTGTGTTGCTTTTGCCTCTCGTTATACCAATGCTGTTATGGATAGCTGCGTCCATCTTCGTTTATGCGGCGGCGGCGAATCATCCCAATGACAAAATAAAAGAGTTCATTCGTTTTTCAGGATACCGATTTTACGGATTGGTGGGATCCTTAGTTGTTATTTTAAATTTCAGTCCGCAAATATCGAAAGCAGTCGGTGGGTGGATGCACTTGATCCTGATCATCTGGGGAATTGCCATATTGGTCGTTATACCTTTAGGTATTCGAGATATTCTGCGAGCAAAAAGAGAACCCTGGAAAACGATGGACTTTGTAAAGGATAATTGATGGAAACGGTTATTAACGTGCGGGCACTTGAAAAAAAATTGAATGACCCTTCAATGGGACGTTGGAGTATCGAAGAAATACTTGCATTATATGAATTGCCGTTTAGTGACCTAATATACAAGGCACAAACTATTCACCGGGAGAATTTCGATCCAAATGCAGTCCAGGTGAGCACACTCTTGTCCATAAAGACAGGAGGTTGTTCCGAAGATTGCGGTTACTGCCCGCAAGCCGCTCGATATCATACTGATGTTCAGAACGAGCCAATGATGCAGTTGGATGAAGTCCTTGAAGCTGCACGAGCGGCAAAAGCGAATGGTGCAAGCCGTTTTTGCATGGGTGCTGCATGGCGCAGTCCAAAAGACAAGGACCTGGAGCCGGTCTTGAAGATGATTGCAGAAGTCAAGTCCATGGGGCTGGAAACGTGTGCAACATTAGGCATGCTGAAGGACGGTCAGGCGGAGAAACTTAAGGAAGCCGGTCTTGATTTCTACAACCATAACTTGGATACGTCGCCAGAGTTCTACGGCGATGTTATTACGACCAGAACCTATCAGGACAGGCTTGAGACGCTCGAACGAGTTCGGAAGATGGATATCAACGTTTGTTGTGGCGGTATCGTTGGGATGGGTGAAAGCCGGATGGAACGATGCGGTTTGATTGCCCAGTTGGCCAATATGGAAAGGCCGCCCGAGAGTGTACCTATCAATCTGCTTACACAAGTTGAAGGCACCCCTCTCCATGGGACTGAGGAACTTGATCCCCTGGAATTCATTCGTACCATCGCGGTTGCAAGGATCACCATCCCGGGAAGTTTCGTTAGGCTGTCTGCAGGAAGACAAAGCATGAGTGAAAGCATCCAGGCGCTTTGCTTTATAGCGGGGGCCAATTCTATTTTCTATGGCGATAAATTACTGACAACCGGTAATCCAGAAGCAGAAGCGGATAAAAGGCTTTTTTCTAAATTAGGCATTCATCCGATCTAATCATAAACATTATTCGATAAATGCTACCTTTGGTATGACAACTCCTATGATGGCAGCGTTAAGTGCTGAGTTAGAACAGCGCGAGCGTCAGGGCCTTTTGAGAAATCGGCGCATGATCGATGGTGCTCAAGGCGCCCGCGTCACGCTGGAAGGTCGGGAATATTTGTCGTTTTGCAGTAACGATTATTTAGGGCTGGCCAGCCATGATTCGTTAAAGGCGGCATTTTGTGAGGGAGTGAGCCAGGCCGGGGTCGGAACCGGCGCCTCGCATCTGTTGACTGGTCATCACAGGTTGCATCACGAGGCTGAGATGGCTTTGGCGGATTTCGTCAAATTGCCTCGCGCGCTGTTGTTTTCTTGTGGGTACATGGCTAATTTAGGTGTGCTAAGTTCACTCCTTGGAAGAAACGATGCTGTATTCTCAGACAGGCTTGACCATGCTTCACTGAATGATGCGGCAATCTTATCGCGAGCAAAATTGCATCGTTTCGGTCATAATGATTTGACTGCTTTGGAAGGGTTCTTAACAAAGAGTACTGCAAAAAATAAGATCGTTGCTGTCGATGCGGTTTACAGCATGGATGGGGATATTGCGCCTCTACCTGAACTGCTTCAGTTGTGTGACCTTCATGACGCTTATCTCTTATTGGATGATGCCCATGGTTTTGGAGTCATGGGTGCAAATGGCAGGGGAATACTTGAGCACTTTGCAAAAGCATCCTCACGAATCATCTATATGGCAACCCTTGGAAAGTCGTTTGGTGTTGCAGGCGCATTTGTTGCAGGTGATCCCCTCATAATCGAATATTTGATGCAAACGGCTCGAACCTATATCTATACGACGGCAAGTCCGGCAGCTTTGGCATCTGCAGTTATCGAAGCCATTCAACTTGTTAGAAACGAACCCCAACGCAGGACCCATCTTTTTCACTTAATTGAAACATTTCAAAAGGAATGCAGATTAAAGGAATGGAGGTTGTCGCCATCTCGGACTGCCATTCAGCCTATCGTTGTCGGTAGTAACGAAAAGGCTTTAAGTCTAAGTGAGTATTTGCTTTCATCAGGGATTCTGGTGCCAGCTATTCGACCTCCTACTGTTCCTCAAGGATCATCGAGACTAAGGGTATCGATATCGGCTTCCCATTCTTTGGATGATATCCATCGCTTGATAAGCGCCCTAAAACAAGCAGAGAAATTGCTTTAAATATGGATCTGGCTTATAGAAAGGTGGGGAATGGTGAATCGCTTTTGATGATTCACGGATGGGGAATGAACAGTGCGGTGTGGGATCCCATCGCGGAGAAACTTCAAGAAGACTATGAACTGATTTTGATTGATCTTCCTGGCATGGGATTCAGCCATGAGATTCATCCCCTAAACTTGGAAAGAATCGTCTCGGAAATAACCAACCTCATCCCTGACTCAGTCAATGTATGCGGTTGGTCGATGGGTGGGTTGGTCGCTATGCGTTTAGCTTTATCGAAAAAGGTTAAAAGATTAATTTTAACAGGCTCGTCCCCTCGGTTTGTGAACAATCAGGACGAAAAATGGGGAAACGGGATCAATGAGTGTGTTTTTAGGAAGTTTGCCGAACAGATGAGAACGGATTACCACGAGACACTTTTCAAGTTTCTAACATTGCAATGCATGGGTGCAAAAGATGCAAGACAAATAATCAGAGTGTTGCGTAAGAGCTTCGAAGAAAGACCCATCCCTAATGAAAATGGATTAATGTCAGCATTGGATATTCTCTTGAATAATGACCTAAGGGACGACTTCGTTACGATCGCTTGTCCGATGCTGTTGATTCATGGTGAACGCGATACTTTGGCTCCAAAGGAGGCTGCACTATGGATGAAAGAGAATGCCCGTGCCTCAACGGATTTGTGTCTGATACCTGGAGCCTCGCATGCGCCTTTCTTATCGCATGCGGACAAGTTCATTGAGCTCACTAAAAAATTTCTGGCACAAGCATGACGGATCAATACCGATTAGACAAAAGAAGAGTCAGGAACTCGTTCGACCGGGCAGCCGATACATACGATGACTCAGCAATACTTCAAAAAAACGTGTGCGATGAAATGCTCAATAGACTGAATCTCGTGAAAATTCAGCCGGATAAGATTCTTGATGCCGGTTGCGGCACAGGATATGCGGTTAGCGGATTGAGAAGCAGATTCAAGGAAAGCATGCTGATCTCACTTGATATTTCCATGAACATGCTTAAAAAGACTAGAAATCAGACACCCAAGCTAAAACGCATGCTGGGCTGGAGCAAATCCTTTGAAATATGCGGAGATCTGGAAAGAATCCCATTGATTGATCAAGGTGCCGGTCTAGTCTGGTCAAACCTTGCTTTGCAATGGTGCAATAACCTTGATGAAGCTTTCAATGAGATTCATCGGGTGCTTGAGCCGGAAGGGCTTCTCATGTTCACGACGCTTGGTCCAGACACGCTGAAGGAATTGCGAGCTGCCACAGACAATGGACATACCCATGTAAGCCGGTTTATTGATATGCATGATATTGGGGATGCCATGATTCGGGCCGGATTCCATGCTCCCGTCCTGGATGTGGAGCGATACACGCTTACTTACGATAATGTCATCGATCTCCTGCGTGACATCAAGTCCATAGGCGCTCATAACGCTACTGAAGGCAGAGGAAGAGGTCTTGAAGGGAAGGGATTCCTGAGTAAACTGCAGGAGAATTACGAAAGGTTCAGACTGGATGGAAAACTCCCTGCAACGTACGAGGTCGTATATGGACATGCATGGAAAAAGAATAATAGGGTACGCATGGATGACGGATCCACTCCAATCATCTTTCATAGGCGATGAAAAAGATGATCAAAGCTTTCTTTATTACGGGAACCGATACCAATGTCGGTAAGACTTATATTGCCTGTGCTCTTTTGAAACACTTTTCCTCAATTGGACTGAAGTCCGTTGGAATGAAGCCCGTTTCGGCAGGAATTGAAAGTCATTCGACAGAATACAGGAACGAGGATGTGATTAAACTTTCCTCAGCCGGTAATGTTAACGCTTCTCTGGAATGGGTTAATCCTTATTCATTTCCGCAGCCAGTCGCCCCGAACCTGGCAGCGGGCTTATCAGGAGTGGCTATCTCCTGCGACAAAATAATCGAGGCCTACGATTGTTTAAGCGAACTTGCAGATGTTGTCATCGTAGAGGGGGCCGGGGGGGTTCTTGTCCCATTGAATGATCGCGAAACGATAGCCGATCTTGCCATTAAGATGGATTTGCCAATGATACTTGTCGTCGGAATAAGATTGGGATGCATTAATCATGCTTTGCTTTCAGTCGAGGCAATTCAATCTCGTGGACTCAAGCTGGCTGGCTGGGTTGCAAACCAGATTGATCCTGCAATGGAGATGTACGAGGAGAACGTGTTATGCTTGAAAGAACGAATTTCAGCCCCATGTATTTCAGAAGTAAAGCTTGGACAGGTGCCGGTATTTAAGAATTTATAATTGGTTTGTCATGGTTTCTAACTCAATGTAAAGCATGAATTCTCGGCCTGTTTTTTGTTGACGTGGACTTATTGCATTCAATCGGGCTTCAAGTTTGACTTATTAATTGATAATCTGGGGAACAAGTTTGCAGCAAATAGACTCCTAATCATACAATTGACAATCCTTTACAACGACTGTCTTTTGAAATCGATTCTTGGTAGAGTGAAAAAAACACTATTTTTAATGAACATTAATGGTTTTTGAAATTATTTAAGGCTTCTGAATGAAAAAATTTTATTTCCTGGTCCTTCTGACCTTTCTAGGCATTGCCCAGGCAGCTTCAATTGATTCAACTTTGCCCGATCAACCTATTTTCCCGTCAAAGGAGCAGGGGGAGGCCGCTCATCTGTCTGCTGAGATCCTTACACGTTATCACTACAAACCCAATGCACTTGACGATGCTCAGTCAAAAAGAATTTTTGATGAATACATTAAATCGCTTGATAAAGAGAAAGTGTTCTTTTTGCAATCGGACATCGATAGGTTCTCTGCCGCCCAAACCCTTTTGGATGACTCGATATTCAAAGAGGACCTTACCATACCATTTGATATTTTCAACCTTTACAAGCAACGCATAGCCGAGCGTTTTACCTATGCCCGTTCCTTATTGAAACAAGGGTTTGATTTTACGAAAAGTGAAAGTTACACCTTTGAGCGCGACAAAGGGCCATGGTTAAAAACCGATGATGAAATGAATGAATTGTGGCAGAAGCGGGTAAAGAACGATTGGTTAAGATTAAAACTGGCAGGAAAGAACGATAAGAGTATCGTTGAAACACTCGATAAACGTTATGAAACTTCTTTGAAAGGGCTGGGCAGACTGAAAAGCGAGGATGCATTCCAAGCCTTCATGAATGCTTATACGTTATCTATAGACCCCCATACCAACTATTTTGGCATTCATGCCTCCGAGGAATTTGCAATCACGATGAAATCCTCCCTGGATGGTATCGGCGCGATGCTTGAAGAGAAGGACGAATATACCGTGATTCGTGAACTCGTGCCGGGCGGCCCTGCAGCACTATCTGGAAAATTGAAGACAGGGGATCGTATCATAGGCGTAGGTCAAGGTGACAAGTCGACAATTGTGGATGTGACGGGTTGGCGCGTGGATGATACAGTCGATCTTATTCGAGGCCCGACGGATTCAACTGTCGTACTTGAGATCTTGCCTGCAGAAGCTGGCCAGGATGGAAAACATGTTTTTATACCGCTTATCAGGAAGAAGATCAGCCTGGAACAGCAGGATGCGAAGAAGTCCATTATCGAGGTCAAGGATGGCAACGTCACGCGCCGTATCGGAATCATCACGTTGCCGGTTTTCTACGAGGATTTTGCTGCCCGGTCCAAGGGCGATACCGATTATAAAAGTGCCTCACGTGATGTTGCCAAGCTTTTAAAAGAGCTTAAGAGTGACAATGTCGACAGTCTTCTTATTGATCTAAGAAACAACGGTGGCGGCTCATTGGAAGAAGCCGTGAATCTGACGGGATTGTTTATCAATCAGGGACCTGTTTTGCAGGAACGTGATTCAAAAGGTAACATCAAGGTCGATTCTGACACAAATACCGGCGTCGAATGGGATCGTCCGATGGGTGTATTGATAAACAGGTCATCTGCATCCGCATCCGAAATCTTTGCAGCAGCGATCCAGGACTACGGCAGAGGGATCATCATCGGAGAGAACAGTTTTGGAAAAGGCACCGTTCAGACAGTAGTCGATCTCGACCAGATCGCAAAGAACGATAAGCCAAAATTCGGGGAACTTAAAATGACGATCGCCCAGTTCTTCCGAATAAATGGGGGAACGACCCAGTTGAAAGGTGTGAGTCCCGACATCAATTTCCCAGTATTGAGTGACGATGAGAATGTGGGCGAATCCACCTTTTCAAACCCGTTGCCCTGGACCCAGATCAAACCTGCTGATTACAAACCGGTATTTGATCTGAAATCCATATTGCCCCAACTGAATGCAAGCCATGATGCAAGGGTGTCAAAGGATAAGGATTATCAGTACTTGCTGAAAGATGTCGCTGATATGTCGAATGAACGTAAAAAGAATTCGATCTCCCTTAATTACGCTGAACGTCAGAAAGAGCGGGATGCAAGAATAGCAAAACTTTCATCAAGAGAGGATAGTAGCGGCGACAACGGCCTGAAGAAAGTTAAGGCTAATAAGACTGATTCAGCCACAATGCAGCAGGACGACGGACTGATGTCCAATGAACGTAAAATAGAGGATGATCTGGCATTGGAGAAAGCAATCAAGAACACGAAAGATGTTCTGCTGAATGAAGCTGCGCACATTCTGAGTGACGAGGTCGGGTTGCTTAAAACGAATACCACCTATACGATTCAATAGAAAATCAGTAAACAACCTACGTAGAAATACTTGAACGATTCAGGATGAGGCTATTCTGAATCGTTTATACTCAAGCTTTAGTTCGTGTATGGGATCCACAAAAATGTCTTTCACTCCTCCTTCCTGTCCAGTATGTTCAATGGAAAACACCTATTTGGATGGCGCTAATTTTGTTTGTGCCGATTGCGGGCATGAATGGAACCAGGACGTTCCAGAGTTATCGGAAACAGAACTATCAGTCAGGGATTCGAACGGAAACATACTTAAAGATGGCGATTCGGTCGTACTAATTAAGGACCTGAAGGTTAAAGGATCCTCGATTACTTTAAAAATGGGTACGAAGGTTAAAAGTATCCGTCTGGTTGGCGGTGATCATGAAGTCGACTGTAAAATGGATTCGGGAAACTTTATGTTGAAAGCGTGTTTCCTCAAAAAAGCCTGAACTTGATTTGAAAGCCGGATATTTCTCTACTTGGCAACGGCTATCAAATTTTACTTCTCCAGTTTTTTGCTGTTTTCAATGTCGCTGTAGATCTTGTTAAGGAACCTTTCCAGGTTGGCCTGATGGGAATCTTCAGGCACACCTGTTTCATTGGCGTTTTTATTTGTATTATCTACAACCAGTTTAAGTAAGCCGGTCGGCTTTTTTTTCATTTTCTGTTCTTCCATACACTTAGAACTCTTCCCAGTCCCCATCATCCGTGCCAGTCTTATAAGAGGGTTGAGGTCTTGAGGCTAGGGGTTTAGGTACAAATTTTTCATTCGAAGGCTTGACTTGCCTGTTTTGTGAGACTCTGGGAACCTTTGCTCCAGCTTGGTCCTTTTCGTCAACTTTGAACAAGGTTACTTTTTCCATGAGCTGATTTGCCTGATCCACCATGGACTCTGCTGCAGCTGCTGACTCTTCAACCAATGCGGCATTTTGTTGAGTCACTTCGTCCATCTGTGTGATGGCATTATTGACTTGGTCAATGCCTGAACTTTGTTCCACCGATGCAGCTGTTATTTCTCCCATTATATCTGTGACCCGCTTAACAGAGGTGACAATTTCAAACATTGTTTCACCAGCTTGCTGAACCAGCTTCGTTCCGATATCGACTTTTTGCAAGGAGTCCGAGATGAGCTGATTGATCTCTTTGGCCGCGGATGCCGATCTTTGCGCCAGATTCCTTACTTCTCCAGCGACCACCGCAAACCCACGCCCCTGTTCCCCGGCCCTTGCTGCCTCAACGGCAGCATTCAATGCAAGGATGTTGGTTTGGAAGGCAATGCCATCGATGACCGATATGATGTCCTCGATCTTTTTGGAGCTGTTGCTGATTTCTGACATCGTCTCGACCACCTGGCTTACCACAGTACCGCCTTTTTCAGCAATGTTTGATGCTGCTGAAGCCATGACGTTTGCTTGTTTTGCATTCTCCGCATTTTGTTTGACCGTGGATGCCAGCTCTTCCATGCTGGATGCCGTTTCCTCAAGAGAGGATGCCTGTGTCTCTGTACGTGAGGAAAGATCGCTGTTGCCCATTGATATCTCGTTTGCAGCCGTCGTGATCGTTTCGCCGGCCTCCTTGATCTGCTTGATAATGGTCGCCATGTTCTCAACCAGTGAATTCACTCCCTCGCAGAGATTCATGATCTCGCCGGTCTTACCTTCAATCGGAATGCGAAGCGTCAAGTCACCGGCTTTGGCTGAGGAAACGACCTCCTGGGTTTCCTTAACCGCGCTGGCCAGAGCTTTGGAGGCTGTTATCTGTTGTGTTATGTCTGTGGCATACTTTATGACTTTATACGCTTTGCCGTTTAAATCCAGGATCGGGTTGTAGCTTGCCTGAAGCCAGATTTCCCTTCCATCTTTTCCAATACGCTTATATTGAGCGGATTGGGCTTCGCCTCGTCCCAGCTGTTCCCAGAATGATTTGTATTCTGGACTTGAACGATAGGATGACTCAACGAACATGCTGTGGTGATTGCCGACGATTTCATCTTTGCTATAGCCTGTTACCTTTGCAAAGTTATCATTTACGTTAAGAATGACACCATTAAGGTCAAATTCAATAACCCCCTGAATCTTGTTGATTGCTGAGAGCTGACTGGCATTGTCAGTAGCGATCAGTTTCTGTTGCGTGATATCAATTGTGAAATTCACGATCTTGCATGTCTTTCCGTTGATGTCCCGTATCGGATTATAGGAGGCCTGAATCCAGACTTCCCTACCGTCTTTGGCAATTCGCTTGTACTGGCCTGCATCGCTCCCGCCAGCCACTAACCTATCCCAAAGTGTCTTGTAGGCTTCGCTTCTGGCAAAATTAGGATCGAGAACGATACTTACATGCTGACCGATCAGCTCTTCTTCCTTGTAGCCGAGCATATTGAGGTAAACCTCGTTCGCTTTCAGTACTTTTCCATCAAGCCCCAGTTCAATGACGCCCTGTGTCTTGCCGATTGCTTCAATCTGACTTTCGAAGTCAGCGTTCCTGATTTTATTCTCAGTGATGTCTGTGGCATATTTCACAACTTTGTAAGGTTTGCCGTTCCTGTCCAATATAGGATTGTAGGAAGCCTCCAGCCAGATCTCTTTGCCGTCATTGCCATATCGCTTGAATTGTCCAGTAACGGCTTTACCTTCATTCAGCATTTCCCAGAGTTTGCGATATTCAGGACTTGCAGCATAAGCTCCTTCAACAAAGATACTGTGGTTCTTACCCAGGATGTCATTTAGAGAGTAGCCAACAGCTTTGAGGAAGAGATCATTGGCATCCAGTATCTTGCCATCAATATCGAATTCGATCATGCCGGTGGATTTATTGATGGCCGCCAGTTGACCTTCGAATCTCACGGATTGATCCTTTATCTTTTCGCCTAAATCTTGCTGAGCCTTAAGGTCGGCACCAAAGTTTGTCTGCATCGACTTGAGCCCGAACAACACCCTGCTTAGCTCATTGTTTCCATGTACCTTGATCGAAGAGTCCAGTTTGCCTCGGGATATATCTTCAAATATCTCGATGGATCGCTTCAATGGTCTCGTGATGGCTTTAATCACGATCAGGCCAAGCCAGAATAGAACCACAATGGCTGATCCCAAGGCTGCAAATGAGACGAGTCTGGTCAGTTTGTACTGGTCCAGGCTTCTTTTATATTCCTGATTGGCTACCTTATACTGATAATCGATCAACGATTGAAGTTCTTTGTCTGCAGCCTGATAAAGTTCAGGCATCTTGTCAGCATACCGCATGGTTTCTTCGGCATTGAGATTACGAATAGCGATTTGCGCAGGATTGACTCCGTTAATTAAAAATCTTTCGCGTGAGTCACCAACCTTTTTGGCCAGATCTTTCTCGTCCTGCAACATGTCTCCTGCCAGGTAGTTTTTCCAAACGTTGGAAATGTTAGCAACTTCTTTATCGATCACCGGAACGACCTCGTTTGCGACTTCCTTGTTCAAAACGATACTTTTCTTACCGCCAGGTCCATTCACAACCTGGGTCTCGCCTGCGATATTAAAAAGTTGAGCTTCAATATTCAGCATGGACTTAGAGATGCTCGTCAGTTTAGCTGCATGTTCCATGCATCCATGATAGACATAATCCAAACTGTCGTTGGCCTTTGAAAGTCCTAAGAGACCTAATCCTGTCAATGCACATGCCAGGATGACGCCGAGACCGATGATCCCGTATAAACGGGTTGCGACGTTGATATTGCTTATGAAGTCATAGAGCTTGTTGCCAAGCGATTGACGGACTACCTTACCGTCCTTGATGATAAGTCCATCAGCCTTGCCATCTTTGAATAACTGGTAGGCCTTTGAGGTTTCAATGACCGATTCCCTGGCGGGCTTCCTTCTTACTGAGACGTATCCTGCTAATTTACCGTTCTCTGAAAATGGGGTCACATTGGCGTTCACCCAATAGAAATCACCATTTTTGCAGCGATTCTTAACCAATCCTTCCCAGGGTTTTCCTTCTTTTAGGTTCGCCCACAGGTCTTTAAATGCTTCCTCCGGCATATCAGGATGGCGCACTACATTATGACTTTTCCCAATGAGCTCCGATTCGCTGAAACCGCTGATCTTGATGAAGTCCTGATTGACGTGCGTGATGATTCCTTTGAGGTCGGTTCGGGTAACCATGAACTCGGTATCTTCAAAAAGAACCTCATTGTTAGTAACTGGCAGGTTAATTTTCATATTGATCTCGCTCCAAGCATTTCAAAATCCACGTTTGCATAAACATGGTTTCTTCATTAATCAGTCTTCGCCATTAAGCAATGGGAATCCATCTATTACGGGGCGATTATGCACTGACTTTAATCCGTTCAATTTCAAGATAAAGAGCATAAAGAAACACTAATTCACGAAATATAACGTGCTGAAGTGTCGATGGAAAAGTGTGAAGGGATCTGAGGCGGGAAACGTTACGTTAACCAAGTTTGTCTGAATTCAATGCTTCCAGGGAAAGCTTTCTGATATTCGGCATCACTCGTATTAATAAACAAGCATAGGCTAATGAAATGACTCCGGCGATGACAAAAACAGGTTTAACGCTGCCAATATATTTGGCCAGACTGCCATATAAGAGACTTCCTATAGGCAGCATCCCGACAAATGACATCATGTAAAGTGCCATGACGCGGCCCCGGAGATTCTCAGGCACAAGTGTCTGAAGAAGAATGTTGCAGGACGTGACGCTCATGATGAATGCCCCGCCTGAAACAAGAAGAAGCGGCAGAGCCAGTGACAGAAATAGGTTGTAAGCAAAGCAAATGGATGCCATTCCTCCCACCAGGCTGGCTAGTACAATCCGTTTGCCTGAACCTTCAATCGACTTCCTGTTCGCAATATAAATGGAGACCGATAACGCCCCTGCGCCGGATGCGCCGAGAAGCGTACCTAGAAGGTCAGGACCGCCCTTGAAGATATCCTTAGCATATACCGGCATAAAGGTCATGAATGGAGAGATACAGATGCTTGTAACGGCCACGGTAGTAACGAACCAGCGTGCAGGAGGAAACGCTCTAAAATAATCCAAGGCTTCCAGCAAAGAACCGGAGGAACGTTTGACAGATGGTTTTGCCGATCGGATCTTAAGTAGAGTGATGATGGCTGCAATATAGGAAACCGCATTGATCGCAAAGCAAACAGGCTCGTTAAATACTGCTAAAGTCAGGCCGGCTATGGCAGGGCCGATAAGACGCGCAGAGTTGAACGTCAACGAGTTTAAGGCAATGGCATTGGATAATACGCTTTTATCATGAATGATCTCGGTTATGATCGCTTATCGGGATGGCATCTCAATCGCACCCGATAATCCAAGTAAAGCGGAGGATGAGATCAGAATCCATGCGTTGAAGCTGTCTTGCCATGCGACGATGGCAAGCATCACGGCCAGGATCATTTCAAAAACCTGGGTCCATAGAAGGATTTTTCGTTTGCTGAAACGGTCTGCAAGAAGACCGCCTAATGGAGTGGCAAGCAGCATGGGTATCTGACCTGAAAAGGCGACAACACCAAGCAGGAATGGCGAACCGGTTATCCTGTATGCGATCCAGGAAAGTGTAACCTGCTGGACCCATGTGCCAATGAGGGATACAACTTGTCCGAAGAAATAATATCTAAAGTCTTTTCCAGCAAGTGACCTGAAGGTGTGCTTCAAAATATCTTTCTAAACGTCATGGTATTCAAGATATCACTATACCTAACAAATCACACGGTCAGACATTCGGACCGAAAAAGTTTAGTCTTCCAGGTGGAATGAGAAATGACTGCATGACCCAGGTCGATTCACTAGGTCATGCAGACCTTCAATCAGTTTCCAATCTTGTCATCCGGAACGATAGGAACATGCGGGATACCATAGTCGTCCAATATTTTGTCAATATCTGCTTTTCTGCGTGTCAATACATCGTTGATCATGGCAATACGTTCTTTTTCTTTTTTACGCACTCCGATCGATATATTCCAATATTCCTTACCATGTACGTTTACCTGAGCGTACTCGGGTGCCGGGACAACGACCATTTCTTCTTTTGCCTGTTTGGCGTAATAACCGCCTATCGGCCCCCAAGCAATGGCTACATCAATGTCACCTTTGACCAGATCGTCAATCATGAAACTTGGAGGCAAGTCCAGATCACGTTGGATACGATAGGGTCTGCTGTTGTTTAGGAGTCCCTTATCAGAAAGCGGGCGGGTGGGTGGTGATTCCATGATCACGCCAATCTTTGCTTTCTGAAGGTCTGGGGAGTCGTAATCCTTGATGTTATAGCCACTGCTTTTCTTGTAGATGAAGACATAACCCGAGCGATAATATGGGATGGAGTTAAGCGTCATGTCAACGTCGGAACCGGTTCCCATTACGACATCGCATCGATGCGCATTCAAGGTGTTACGATAGAAACCTTGGCGATCATACCAAAACATGTACTGCAACTTCTTACCAAGGTCATTTGCTATTAGTTCAGCTATCTTGTTTTCAAAGCCTTCACCATTTTCATTGGAAAAAGGCAGATTGTCTTTCGGTGCACAGACTCGGAATACGCCGGGTTCTTCCGTCGCCATTGGGAGTCCCGGAGCCCCGCTATCGAGGTAATCCTCAGCTTCTCCAGCCTGAACTAACTGGGTCATGACTGAAAGCGAAAGAATGATTGCTACTTTATGAATTTTCGATATTTTCAAGGTCTATCCGTCCGATTGCATTAAATGGGTATTTGATTTCTAAATCCATAGGGCCCAATCAAAAGTCATGTTAGAAAAGGATCAAAACAAATTCTCAACTAGTCCTATGGGGATCATTACTTATGACTCTACACGAGAGTGAAAGTTTCAGTTAGTGCGGTTTAATTATATGGGGTTAAGGATTATCATGAGTTTTCATATCATTTTTTAAGAGGAATAAAGATTCCTGGTTTTGATATAGTCGATAATGTTGGGAGGTAACCAGCCGTCGGTTGTTCGATTCGCTTTTATTGCGTTCCTAATCTCGGTTGAGGATATATCCAGCGCATCGATTTCCAGTTGTCCTATGAAGCCTGACGGACTCGATTTTAATTGATCCAGGGAGGAGGCAAGGTGCCTATCCTTCATTCTTCTCAATTCGGATGATAAGGTACCCAAGAATGGATTGTTAGGACGGTTAACAATAAGAAGGTGGCAATATTCAAGAAGATCTCGCCAGCAATGCCAGGAATCCAAATGCTGGAAGGCATCAGACCCCAATATCCAGCACAGGCTTGATTTCATGCCTAAATCGATGCGTAAGGATTGTAAAGTATCGATCGTGTAGGATGTCCCGCCTCGAACGATTTCACGTTCATCCAGTTTGAATCCGGCATGATTCTGAATCGCGAGCTGAACCATAGCCAAGCGATCCTGAGGCGAAGCAAGGTAATTTGATTTATGCGGCGGGGAAAAGGAAGGGACGAAGCGAATCTCATCCAAATCCAGTTCCTTGATGAGCCTTTCAGCCAGATAGAGATGCCCATTATGGACAGGGTTGAACGTACCGCCCAGTATACCTATCATCTTTATGCTCTAACCTGACCATCCCCAAGTACGATGTATTTCAACGAAGTCAATCCGTCCAGTCCGACCGGCCCTCTCGCGTGCAGTTTGTCGGTTGAAATGCCGATCTCTGCGCCAAGTCCATATTCAAATCCGTCAGCAAATCGAGTGGACGCATTCACCATGACGCTGCTCGAATCGACTTCGCGAAGGAAACGACGGGCATGCGTGTAGTTTTCAGTCACGATGGATTCGGTATGTTGTGACGAATAATGGTTGATATGGTCGATTGCTTCATCGATACCGCTTACGATTTTGCATGAAATGATCGCGTCCAGGTACTCCGTGAAGTAATCTTCTTCCGTTGCGGGTATTGCTTCCGCGACAAGCTGGCATGTTTCTGGACATCCGCGAATCTCTATTCCTTTTGCGCTTAACATGGCAGCCAATTTTGGAAGCGCTTCGGCTGCAATATTTTTGGCAACAAGGAGCGATTCGGCCGTATTGCAGGTCCCGAATCGTTGTGTCTTGGAGTTTTCGACAATGGCTGTGGCCTTGCCAAGATCGGCTTCTTCATCGATGTAAACATGGCAGTTCCCATCCAGATGTTTGATAATCGGGATTCGGGCCTCGTTGCTGATGCGCTCAATAAGCCCTTTCCCGCCTCTCGGCACGATGACATCGACGAATTCCTTAAGTGTGATCAATTCGCCTACCGCTGCCCGGTCAGTGGTTTCGACTACCTGAACGGCCTCCTTGGGAAGTCCGGCGCCTTCCAATCCTTCATGAACCAGTTTCGCCAATGCCTGGTTGCAATGAAAGGCTTCCCCGCCTCCTCGCAGAATGCATGCATTACCAGATTTGATACATAGGCCGGCAGCGTCGACTGTGACATTTGGCCTGGCTTCATAAATGATGCCGATCACGCCGAGTGGAACGCGCATTTTCCCTACCTGGATCCCGGAAGGGCGGAACTTGAAATCCGACATTTCGCCTATCGGATCAGGAAGACTGGCGATCTGCTCCAGTCCTTCCGCCATTGCTTCAATCGATTTTTCGCTTAATGCAAGCCTGTCTAGCAGGGCGGATTCTAAACCATTCGCTTTAGCTGCCGTCATGTCTTTGAGGTTCGCTTCCAGAAGGGAGGCTTTCTCGCGGCGAATTGCTGACGCGATCAGGAGCAGCGACTGGTTTTTGGTGTTAGTCGAAGCCTTGGCCATCGATCGCGAAGCGTCTTTGGCTTTTATACCCAGTTCGTGCATGTATTTTTTAATGTCCATTACTTATCTTACCCTCTTTTTATCTGAATTCTGGCCAATCCAAAGCAAAGCCTTGATATTTCAAGCCAGGCATCGCCATTGAGCAATCCTTTTGCCGTCTTGTCGATTTCAGCCAGTTTTGCATGGGCTGCAAGCAATTGACGCAGACTGAGCCGTGTAACCGCAGCTTTGATGAGGTTTTGACGTTCACCAAATATTTTCAATTGGCTTAAAGCATTCGCTAACGTTTCCCCGTTGGTGAGTGCCTGCTTAACTTTTATCATTGGTTTGATCGACCATAATATTGGGTTCATGACAGCAATAGGCTGAACCCCTTCATCCTGAAGACCATTTAATATTCGTATCGTTCTTCCAACGTCACCCAGAAAGACCGCTTCGGTTAACTGAAACGCATCGAAGCGCGATACGTTCAGGACGGCATTACGAACATCGCTTCTGGAAATCTTCCCAGTTGGATAGAGTAGGCCAAGTTTCTGAATTTCCTGATCTGCAGCCAGAAGATTACCCTCAACCTGGTTTGCAATAAAATCAAGCGACTCACGGTCGGTTTCCTGATTTTGAATGGCGAGTCGGTTTGCGATCCATTCCGGTAGCTTCGTGAAAGGAACGTCTTCAAGTAATATAAAAACACTCGACGATTCGAAAAGTTTATACCATTCCGTTTTTTGATCACGCCAATCCAATTCTGGAAGGATGATGATTACCGACGTGTCAGGTATGGGATGCTCAAAAAGTTTGGTTAATGCCTTAACGGCTTCCACGCCGGGTTTTGAAGATTGAAAATTAAGCTCAAGCAGTCTCAATGTAGTAAAGAGCGATATCGACTGGCTGAAGTTATCCAGCTGTTGCCAATTGAAATAACGATCGATCACCAAGCTGGTTCGTTCAGAGTAGCCATGGGATCTTGCCGAGGAGCGGATGGCATCCAGGCATTCTTTTTGTGAAAGCGGCTCTTCACCAGCTAATACATAAACTGGTTTGATGCCCTGACTGAGATGGTCTTTAATCTTATGAGCAGCCAATCGCATTGCTTACTCGGTAGTCTCGGTGACTCTTTTTGACGGTTTCTGGACGACAAGTCGACGCATGATTTCGCGTAAAGCCTCTGTCCTCATATCGTCATAAAGGAACAGTTCCTCATAGGATTTTGCCAGCAACTCACTATCGGTATAAGAAAAATCCCTTCTTTCTTCGATCGTCTGTACCTTTCCCCATGTTTCGCTTGCTGGATCACGCAAGCGAAAACTTACCCGGTAGAACAACTCAAACTCCCGAACGGTACCGACCGTACCATTTAGTGACAGAATCCTCTTTTCTGTGCTATCACTGATCGTTTCCATAAAAAGCTCAGCTTTTGCAGGGTCTTCCACAATATTGACCCCATTGATTTTGAGAGCCTTTTTAAGACCCTTGCTAATCGAGAGCGTTGGACCCTGGATGTAGAGGTTCTTGAAGGAAAGGTCAGCTATTCCTCGAAGTTCGAATCCGCAGGCGGCCAACATCATCATCAGAAATAATATACCGACCCTAGAAAGCTTCATGCTGGAACTTTAACCTACCACGATGTTAACGAGTTTATTTGGCACAACTATGACCTTTTTGACACTTCCCTCAGCAATGTATTTTTGTAAATTCGGGTGATCAAGCGCATTTTTCTCAATATCCGATTTTGACAGCGTTCTTGAAACCATCATGCTACCACGAAGTTTTCCGTTTACCTGCAACATCAGTTCGATTTCATTTTGTATCATTGCCGCTTTGTCTGCCTGTGGCCAGGAAATATCGATGATCATGGTTCCAGGACGAAGTTCAGACCAGAGATGCTGACATACGTGAGGTACGATGGGGTAAAGCAGTAATGACACGTTCTCAAGAACTTCTTGCCTGACGCTCCTTGTTACCGGGTCTTTCCCTTCGATTTTCCCGTATGCGTTCATTAACTCCATCACGGCTGCAATCGCCGTATTGAAAGCATGGCGACGGCCATAGTCATCGGTAATTTTTTCGATAGTCAAATGCAAATGCCGCCTAAGGCTTTTAAGTTCTTCACTTAGTTCGCCATTTTGGTAAGATGCCGATGGGCCTTCCTCCAAATGGGTCGCAACAAATGACCACAACCGGCGTAGGAACCGGTGTGCCCCTTCGACTCCGCTGTCAGCCCATTCCAGACTCTGTTCAGGCGGGGCGGCAAACATCATGAAAAGTCTTGCTGTGTCTGCACCATAGCGATCAATGAGTTCCTGAGGGTCTACCGTGTTTCCTTTCGATTTAGACATCTTTGAACCGTCTTTAAGCACCATTCCCTGAGTAAGGAGGTTGCTGAATGGTTCGTCATTCTTCAAAAGGCCGGCATCCCGCATCAGTTTATTGAAAAACCGGGCATAGAGTAAATGCAGGATGGCATGCTCGATACCACCGATATACTGATCGACCGGTAACCAATAGTTAACCCTTTCATCGACCATGGCCTCGTTGCAATCGAAACTTGTATAACGGGCAAAGTACCAGGACGATTCGAAGAAGGTATCCATGGTGTCCGTTTCTCGCTTTGCTTTTGCGGAACACAGCGGACAAGTCGTTTCGTAAAATGCAGGATCCTTTTTGATAGGGGAGCCGACGCCGTCCATGACGACGTCTTCAGGGAGAACAACAGGAAG
The DNA here is from genome assembly GCA_903863255.1 of uncultured Methylophilaceae bacterium. Lineage (GTDB taxonomy): Bacteria > Pseudomonadota > Gammaproteobacteria > Burkholderiales > Methylophilaceae > CAIPBJ01. Next base: position 30,850 of record CAIPBJ010000109.1, on the reverse strand, counting down.
CTCATCGGCAGGAACGGGCACTTCACCGCAACTTTCGCAATGAATGATGGGGATAGGGCACCCCCAATAACGTTGTCTCGAAATGCCCCAGTCACGTAAACGATATTGAACACGTTTCTTACCAAGATTCTTTGAGGCGAGGAACGTTGAAATGGCTTCCGAAGCCCCATTAAAATCGAGCCCGCTGAATTCGCCGGAATTGAATAGGATCCCATGCTCCGTGTAGGCCTCCGATAAAGGGAGTTCCAATGGTTCATGAGGTGGCTGAATGACAGCCTTGATCGGTAACCCGTATTTTCTTGCAAATTCAAAATCGCGTTCATCATGAGCCGGTACCGCCATGACAGCACCTTCCCCATAACTAATAAGGACATAGTTGGCGATCCAGACAGGCAATTGTTCACCTGTGACCGGGTGGGTGACGAATAATCCTGTGGCCATGCCCTTCTTCTCGGCGGTCGCTACATCAGCCTCGGCGACACTGCCAAGTTTGCATTCATGGATGAATGATTGAAGAGCGGCATTGCCTTCTGCAGCCCTGCTGGCAAGGGCATGCTCGGCTGCAACGGCTACGTAGGTTGCACCCATAAGGGTATCGGGACGGGTAGTGTAGACTTTTAGATTGTCACCGCCACCGACAACGGGAAAATCCACTTCGCATCCAAAACTTTTGCCAATCCAGTTACGTTGCATGGTTTTGACTTGATCGGGCCAACCTTCGAGATTATCCAGATCGGCAAGCAGTTCCTCAGCATAAGCGGTTATCTTCATGAAATACTGCGGGATGTCCCGTTTTTCTACAACAGCACCAGAACGCCAGCCTTTACCATCGATCACTTGTTCATTGGCAAGAACGGTCTGGTCGACAGGATCCCAATTGACGGTTGCAGTTTTTTTATAGATAAGCCCCTTTTTAAAAAGCTCCGTAAATAACCATTGTTCCCAGCGATAGTAATCTGGTTTGCAGGTAGCGATTTCCCTTGCCCAATCGATTCCAAGACCGAGTGATTTTAGCTGGCCTTTCATGTGTTCGATATTGCTGTAAGTCCAGCTTGCTGGAGCCACATTGTTTTTTATCGCAGCATTCTCTGCAGGAAGTCCAAACGCATCCCACCCCATAGGCTGCATCACGTTGAAGCCGCGCATGCGATAAAACCTGCTCAGAACATCGCCTATCGTATAGTTCCTGACATGCCCCATATGGAGTCGGCCACTGGGATAGGGAAACATGGACAAACAGTAATATTTAGGCTTGTCGCTCTTTTCAGTCGCAGCAAAGGTTTTATGTGATTCCCAGTATTCCTGGGCACTTTGTTCAATCTCTTTAAATGGATACTGCTGTTGCATGTAATTAGGCGTTCATAAAAATGGTTGGAGTTATCAAATTATACCTTGAACAATGGTTAATTGCTTTGCTACATAGCAGCCGTAAAAAAAATTAGCCTGCAAAAAGCAGGCTATAGAATCAAGAAAATCCTGTTGAAATTATTTAAGTGAATTTAAAATATCTTCACGAATCTTGCTCATTTCACCAATGCCGTTTACCTTCACGTACTTTGGGGCACCACCTATCCCGGATTTTGCCCATTCGGAATAATAGCTGACGAGCTGCTCAGTCTGTGCATGGTAAACCTCAAGGCGTTTGTTCACTGTATCCGGCTTGTCATCATCCCGCTGCACAAGATCTTCTCCGGTCAAATCATCTTTACCTTCGACTTTTGGGGGGTTGAACTTGACATGGTAGGTTCTGCCTGAGGCAGGGTGAGAGCGCCTTCCGCTGATCCGCTCGATGATGGCTTCATCCGGAACGTCGATCTCGACAACATAGTCAATTTCAACACCGGCCTGTTTCATCGCTTCTGCCTGTGGAATCGTGCGGGGAAATCCGTCAAATAGAAATCCCGACTTGCATTCCGGATCTTTGATTCGTTCTTTTACAAGGCCAATGATTACTTCATCAGGCACCAATCCGCCCGAATCCATGAATTTCTTTGCTTCCATTCCAAGCTCCGTCCCCGCCTTCACTGCAGCGCGCAGCATGTCTCCTGTTGAGATCTGCGGGATGTTGAATTTTTCTTTGATGAATGTGGCTTGGGTTCCTTTGCCAGCGCCGGGTGCCCCGAGCAGAATTAAACGCATTTTGATCTCCCGATGTATCTTTTTATTTTCGAAATATTTTTTACAAGGTGTCGATTATATCAGGCTAGAGAATTTGCAATAGCCACAAATTGTTCTACTCCCAAGTTTTCCGCACGAAGTTGTGAGTCGATGCCCAGTTTCACAAAATCTTCATCATTTAGATAATTTCTCAATGTGTTCCGCAGCGTCTTCCTTCTTTGACCAAAGGCAGAGGTAACGATCTTGCTGAAAAGGGGTTCATCTTTTGCAGGGAAGGGGAGGGATGAGTACGGAATGCAGCGTACAAATGCGGACTCCACCTTTGGAGGGGGGTCGAATGCGTCGGGTGGGACGGTCATCAGGTATTCCATCTGGAGACGGTATTGGAGCATAACGGAAAGCCTTCCGTATTCTGGGCTGGAAGGGGAGGCGACCATCCTTTCGACCACTTCTTTCTGTAACATGAAATGCATGTCGATAATATTGTCAACTTTGTCCAGCAGGTGGAACAGGATCGGAGTGGAAATGTTATAAGGTAAATTACCGACCACCCGGATCTTTTCACCGATAGAGGAGAAATCAAACTTCAGGGCATCGATGTTATGGATACTGATTTTATCCTTAGGATAGAATTTCTGCATCCATTCGATGATGTCACGGTCGATTTCAACGACATGAAGGTGACTGAGCGTCTGAATAAGGGGTTGGGTAAGGGCCCCTAGCCCTGGTCCGATCTCGACCATTGCATCATCCGCTTTCGGTGCGATGGCATGGACTAGGCTGTTGATGATGGCTTGGTCGTTAAGGAAATTCTGACCAAACCGTTTTTTGGGTACGTGCCTCATTGCTTTCGATAGGCCAGCTCAATTGAAAGTTGAATGGCGCTCAATAAGCTTCCAATTTCAATGTTGCCCTTGCCGGCCAGTTCCAATGCGGTTCCGTGATCAACGGATGTTCGAATGATGGGCAGTCCCAGTGTCACGTTGACTCCCCCGCCAAAGCTGGCGTGCTTTAATACGGCCAGTCCCTGGTCGTGATACATCGCTAAAAAGGCATCTGCCGTTTTCATGTTTTTCTGAGAGAACATCGTGTCGGCAGGCAAGGCGCCGATAAGATCGATTCCTTCTAGCCGGAGTCTTTCCAGTACCGGGTTGATTACTTCTATTTCCTCAGTTCCCAAATAGCCATTTTCACCTGCATGCGGATTCAGCCCAGCAACGAAAATGACCGGTTTATCGATCCCGAACTTGGTCTTAAGATCCTCGTTGAGGATCCGGATGGTCACTTCCAAAAGCTCCGGTGTGATTGCCTGGCTGACTCGACTTAATGGCATATGCCGGGTGACAAGGGCAACACGCATCCCTCCCCCAACGAGCAGCATCACGACATTTTCAGTATGTGTGAGTTCGGCAAGGAATTCAGTATGGCCGCTGAACGGAATGCCAGCTTGGTTAATCACTCCCTTATGAACGGGTGCAGTTACCATCGCATCGAACAATCCATTCAGGCAGCCTTCGACGGCGCAGTTTAAGGATTTAAGGACGTATTGGCTGTTCGCGGCCGAGAGCGTACCGGCTATAACTTGTTCGTTTACAGGTTGATGCAGCATCAAGAGGGATCCATCTCCCTTATGCTGCCTGGGATTCACATTAAAGTCAGCTTGTCTGGTTTGAACCTTCAACCCCAGCAAGTTTGCTCTTTGAACGAGCGCATCATTATCTGCAATGACGATGATTTCGGCAGGAATAGGATGGCTGGCAAGCATCGCGCAAAGATCAAGGCCAATACCTGCCGGCTCGCCTGCTGTGACGACAATGCGTGGCAAAGGTCGAGTCACTTGACCGACTTCCAGTAATTAATATTTGTCTTCCAGATGCAATTCAACAAAGGCTTGATCCCGAAGTTGACGAACCCAGTCCTGATAGGCTTCATCGGACTTGCGGGCACGAATTTCCTGCCTTGCTTTCATTCGAGCTGATTCCTTGGTCATGTCTTGCGAGCGACGTTCAATCACCTGAATGATGTGGTAACCAAAGGGCGTCTTAACAGGTACGCTGACATCGCCCGGTTTCAGAGAGTTCATGACTTTCTCGAATTCCGGAACTGTTTCGCCAGGATTGACCCAACCAAGATCCCCTCCATTCGAGGCCGAGCCGTCCTCTGAATATTGCTTGGCCAAATCCGCAAAATTCTCGCCATTGTCCAAACGTTCAAGAATTCGGTCCATACGCGTGATGGCATCTTTTTCCGAGACGATCTCACTCAGCTTGATTAAGATATGGCGGACATGGGTCTGACCAACCACAAGCGGGGATGAACCTCCCCTGCGGTCGGTTACTTTCAGGATATGGAATCCGTTAGGACTTCTCAATATGGGGGTCAAGTCGCCAGGGTTCAATGTCTTTACAGCATCAAGAAACAGCGAGGGGATCTGCGCGGCAGTCTTCCATCCCAATTTTCCACCTTCAAGCGCGTTTGGGGCATCGGAAAGACTGGCTGAAACCTGTGCGAAGTCCTTGCCTGATTGCAATTCTTTCAGTGCTTCTTCCGCTTTTTCTCGGAGTTTCTGTATATCAGAAGGGGAGCTGTCTTCTTTTGTTCGTATCAGAATATGGGATAGTTCATATTCATCATTCGATTGGTTTGTGGATTGAGAAGTAAGAAAATTATCAATTTCAGACTCAGTCACGTTGATCTTGTTCTCGACTTCACGCTCGCGAAGACGGGCAAGCAGGATTTCGTTTCGGATGTCTTCACGAAACTTCCGGAAAACTATGCCGTCATCAGCCAGTTCCTTTTTGAAGGTTGGCATATCCATTTTGTTCTGTTCTGCGATTCGCTCGATCGTCTTGTCAAGCTGCGTGTCATCAACGCGAAGTCCGGTTTGTGCGGCATACTGCAATTGAACGCGGTCATTTATCATGCGTTCGAGGATTTGTTTCTCAAGAACATCGGGAGGAGGCAATTCTGTACCCTGTTTCTGGAATTGTGCGGTAACCGTCCTGACTTTCTCACTTAGTTCGTTCTCGGTAATGACGCCCTGATCGACTATCGCAATGATTCGATCCATTTTCTGGATTTCCGGCTGCGGTTCGGCATCGGCGAGAAACGACAGGAAGACACCGAACATCATGAACGATGCCAGGTAAAGGTGCTGTTTTATAAGATGCATTTTATTCATTGTATTCTTGTCTGTAATTTTCAGGTAACAAGCCTGAGCTGGTGTAGCCAGGGACAGCACGATTAATTAATGTTTTCGGATTCGACCCGATCGAGGCCAACCCGCCTAGCTCGAGCTGTATAAATATTGCATAGTTCGCAGTTGCGGTCGCTGTTGATACCCTCTGTATCACTGTTCGCGTTTGCCAGCAGCCAGCATCATACTCAATACCGGCGATGGCTTCAATCGGTTGATGATCCTGAATCGAGTAGTTATAACGTCCGATCCCATACCAGCTCTGGCCCAGAGGCCATTGCCCGGATATATTAAATTGCTCGAGCGAGTTTTGGGTATACCGGTAACTTAGGTTTAAAACCTTTCCTGGTTCGGGATTATAACGTGTACCAATGTTGGTTCGGATGATATCGCCATTGTTTGTATTGAATTCCCAGGCGAAATCGACATTCCACTTGTTTATGAGTTTGGCCGTTACTGCCGCCAGGATGTCCGAAGACAAGCTTGTATTGGGAAGAATACCAGGCAATTCAACCTTTTCACTTGTAAAGTAATATCGCTGACCTAAAGTCGCTGCCAATCGTTGTTCCCCCGTTGTTGAATCGATCAGTCGGGAAGTCATTGCTAGACTGATTTGGTTTGCATTGTTGATACGGTCAGTGCCGGTGAACCTGTTTTCAAGAAACAGCGTTCCAATATTCAAGTCTGCTTCGGCACTATCAAAGACAGGCAGGTTCGATTGATCGCGATAGGGAATATAGACATAAAATGCGCGTGGCTCGAGAGTTTGAGTATAGCTGTTGCTGCCAACCTGAATTTTTCTATCGAAGAACAACCCGCTGTCCAGGCTAAAAATCGGAACGGAGCGTGTGTCGGTCTTGGGAAGTCCTGAAGTCCCAATGTTGTTCAGGTTGTAACTGGTGTAGTTCATGCCTATTTTTGGCGTGAAATAACCATAGGGTTCTGCAAGCGGAATGCTGATGCTCGGGTAGGTGTTGAATCGGTTGCCAGTAACAAATGTCTGCGGCGCCACCGGATCGATATCAAAATGCGTCCACTGGTTTTTTACATCCAGATTGTAGATCCCCCAATCCTTATTTCCGTTCAGGCTGAGTTGAGGCAGTCGTTCGTATGGGAAGGAGATGCCATCCAGAGTCTGGAATTTCTGAATCAAGCCGTTGAATTGCCATGTAGGATTGCTGTACGCAATGTTCAATTGCTGAGGAAGGTTAACCCGGCTTGTCGTGATGATGTGCGTGGACAAGTCGGAAAAATACTGATCATCCGAAACTCTTTCAACATCGAAGTTGAATCCCCAGCCATTCCCAAACGTTTGCTGGTGCTTGAAAGCATAATAGAAACGACTTCTTCCGCTGCTGCTGTCGCTTGGAAGGTATTCAAGAGCATCGATGCCGCCGTACCTTTCCCCGAGGTAGCGGTACTGACCGAGGTACTGCATCCCACGTTTACTTAAGTAACGGGTTCCAAGCGTGGCATCCATGTCCGGCGCGATGTTCCAGTAAAATGGCTCATATAGTTCGATACCACTTCGGCTGGTCGTGCCAAAGGTGGGGGCAAGGAGGCCGCTCTTACGCTGGTTAGCATAAGGAAAGTTGATCCAGGGCGTATATAAGATGGGAACATTCTTGAATTCAACGGTTGCATTTCTAGCAACCGCCGTTTTCGTATCATCGTCTATCTCAAGGGATCCTGTTTTGATGTACCAGTCATCCGAATCAGCGGAACAAGTGGTGTATCGTGCATCCTTGAGACGTTTCTTGGACTCGCCCTCGAAGAAGAGATCTTTTGCATCGCCCCTTGCGGCTGGCTTTTGTGAGGTCTGGTTATCGCTGCTCTCGTTGTTCTCGTCCGGGATCTTAGGGCTCTTTTCAAGATCGGAAGTCTGGTCGTTTACCGGATTCACATTCGAGATATTGGATTGACCGTAAGCATAATCCTTGTTGACTTCAGAAGAATTCTTTTTAGGTTTGGAGGCTTGTTTTGCCATTGTAAACGTCGCATCTTTCATGTCTCCCGTGTTGTCGCTCATGTTGAGGCGAAGTTCCGGACCTTTTACGACGTTGCCTTGGCTCTCGATTTCTGCATTGCCGACTACATGGAGCTCCTTGCTTAACTTGTCGAAGTCGATCATATCGCCCTGTATCGTCTGGTTACCTTCTATCAAGGATGCATTCCCGATGGCTTTCATCGAACGGTCAAGATAGATCTCCATTTTGTCTGCTTCGATGATGACGGCGCCACCCGCTTTTGCAGTCGCATCGTCAATGTAGGCATCATCGACCGTGTTGGTGCTCGTTGCAGTTTGGTCGTTTAGGGACTCGAAATTCTCAATGCTCCTGCTCATGCGGAGTTTGATTCGAAAAGTCGGCTTGCGAACCGGTGGCGGAAGATCGGGCTTGCCGACGATATCGTGATCGAGATTGAGCTCAAGCGCAGGGGTTGCGGTAGAAGTCGCCTTTTCAGAGTCGTTGCCCGTTAGGGGCTCCTCTGCATGAACCACACTCATTGCTAATACAATAGGGGCGGCGAGTAAAATGATGAGATAACTTTTCAAGGTATATTTTGCGAACTTTAAAGAGAAAGCGCGTGATTCTTTTATGGGTGATAAAATCGCATAAAATCACGCTTTAATCAATCCAAATCTTGAATTGCCATTTTAGGTTGGATGGGTTGGTTTTGACATGACCCTGTCTAGTGGTTTGTTTTTAATAACTATTGTGAGAAATTAATTGCTAAGATTACAATTTTTAAATGAGTGGTTAGCGAAAGTGCTTGAAGGCCGGGACTATTCGATCGCCCCCGCATCGGCAGATGCCAGTTTTAGACGCTACTTCAGATTGTCTTTCGATGATGGCTCCTCATTGATCGCGATGGATGCCCCGCCTCCGCAGGAGGACTGCAGACCATTTATCAAAGTTTCCAGGCTTTTGTTGCAAGCCGGGGTGAACGTGCCAAGGGTGCTGGCTGAAAATAGTGAAGATGGGTTCTTGCTGTTGACGGACCTTGGCAACACGACCTATCTGCAAGCCCTTAATGAGGATACAGCGAACCAGTTGTACCGGGATGCAAGCATGGCGCTCATTAAAATGCAAATGGCGTCGGTTGAAGATGTCCTGCCGCCTTATGACGAGACATTGCTTAACCGGGAAATGCAACTTTTCCCGGACTGGTATGTTTCAAAACATCTCAATGTCTCGTTAAATCAAAAGCAATCGGAGACCCTGCAGAACACCATGGCCTTGCTTAATGCCAATATACTTGCCCAAAAGCGTGTCTTTGTGCATCGCGATTACCATTCCAGGAACCTGATGGTATGTTATGGCGAACATGAGCAAAACCCCGGCATATTGGATTATCAGGACGCGTTGTACGGCCCCATCACTTATGACCTTGTATCGCTTCTTAAAGACGCCTATATAAGCTGGGATGAGAGCCAGGTACTGGATTGGGTGATCCGGTATTGGCAGACGGCCAAGAAGTTTGGCTTGCCGGTTCCGGACGATGTGGCAGATTTTTATAGGGATTTTGAATGGATGGGTGCGCAAAGGCATATAAAAGTCCTCGGAATTTTTGCAAGATTGAATTATCGTGATGGTAAGGATGCGTACCTGAAGGATATGCCTTTGGTTATGGACTATTTACGAAAAGTATGCGAGCGATACATCGAGTTGAGGCCTATGCTGCGACTGCTGGATCATCTTGAGGGCAGACAGATTAAAGCTGGGTATACCTTTTGATGAAGGCCATGATTCTGGCGGCCGGTCGGGGTGAGAGAATGAGACCCCTGACTGACCGTTTGCCAAAGCCGCTTCTGGAAGTGCTGGAAAAGCCGTTAATTGTTTGGCATCTTGAGAACCTTGCCAGGGCAGGATTCAAGGAGATAGTCATAAACCATGCCTACCTTGGGAAGCAAATTGAGGATGCAGTTGGGAACGGAGCGCGTTGGGGGTTGTCCATAACGTACAGTGCTGAAGTGAATGCCCTTGAAACGGCGGGGGGCATCGCTAATGCGCTTGCACTCCTGGGAGACGGCCCCTTTCTTGTGGTTAACGCAGATATCTTTACGGATATGGATTTCGGTCATTTGAAAGATGTTTCGTTAAAGGACAGGAAGGCACACCTTGTTATGGTTGATAACCCGGAACATCATCTGGAAGGTGATTTTTTTTATTCGAATGGCGAACTATCATCCAATCAAGGGCTGAAACTTACGTTTTCGGGAATAGGGGTGTACGAACCTGCTCTTTTTGACGGGATATTGCCGGGCCACGCTGCCAGATTGGCACCGATTTTAACAAAGGCTATCTTGAATGGATGGGTGAGTGCGGAGAAATATTCAGGTGTATGGAGCGACATAGGCACACCTGAACGGTTGAAACTGATCAATGAAGAATTGAAAGAAAAGCATGTTGAATCAAAAAGAATTTAATACGCGACGCTTGAAACTGATGGCGGCCATGGGGGAGGGCGTTGCCATCATACCTACGGCTCCAGAGGCGACAAGGAACCGTGATAGCCATTATCCCTACCGTTTCGATAGCCACTTTTATTATCTTACCGGCTTTCCTGAACCGGAATCTATCCTTGTACTGGTTTCTGGAAGCGATCCAAAGAGTATTCTTTTTTGTCGAGACAAGGACATGGAAAGGGAGATATGGGATGGATTCAGGCATGGCCCCTCCGGTGCTTTGAAAGAATTCGGGATGGATGAAGCATACCCCCTGAGTAAGTTTGATGAGATTGCCTATGCGCTTCTTTCGGATCAGCCAAGGCTTTTTTACAGTCTCGGATCCAATCCTGATATGGACGAACGACTCACGGTCTGGCTTAAAAATTTACGGTCCCAGGGTAGAAGCGGGCTGAGTGCCCCCGATGAGGTCGTTGACGTTCTAAAGCTTGTCGATGAAATGCGCCTGTTCAAGTCTTCGCATGAGGTTGAAATAATGAAACGTTCGGCTGCGATCGCTGCCGGGGCGCATAGAAGGGCCATGAGGTTCACTAAGCCTAACATGATGGAATATGAGGTTGAAGCCGAGTTCCTGCATGAATTCTACAGGAAGGGTGCTCAATTTCCTGCGTATACCTCGATCGTGGCAAGTGGACCGAACGCCTGTACCTTGCATTACAACGCGAACAACGCGATCTTGAAAGAAGGCGAACTTTTACTGATCGATGCTGGGTGCGAACTTGACGGTTACGCATCGGACATCACAAGAACATTTCCAATCAGCGGAAAGTTCACTTCCCCACAAAAGGATCTCTACGAACTCGTGTTGGCCGCCCAGGCATCCGCCATCGCGAAAGTGCATCCCGATTACCGTTGGAATGACCCGCATGAGGCTGCTCTGGATACACTGATTCGTGGGTTCATTGATTTTGGCTTATGCAAGGGCTCTCCGGAAGAGGTCAGGGAGACAGGCAGTTACCGTCAGTTCTACATGCATAGGACCGGACACTGGCTTGGGCTGGATGTCCATGATGTGGGTGAATACAAGGATAAAGAAGGAAGCTGGAGGCGACTGCAACCCGGGATGACGTTGACGGTGGAGCCGGGGTGTTATGTCCGGCCAGCTGAGAACGTACCCGAGCACTTCTGGAATATAGGGATAAGGATCGAAGACGATGCCTTAGTCACGTCTGACGGATGCGAAATCATTACGGGCGATGCTCCAAAGGAGATAGCTGAGATCGAGTCATGGATGCAACGATGAATCCTGATGTATTGGTGGTTGGGGGTGGCCCGGTTGGTTCCGTGTTGGCATTGGCCTTGCAGTTGGGGGGGCGAAGTGTGACTTTGCTCGAGGCCCGTTCAAAGGGCGCGGCATACGCAGACCAAAGGGCGCTCGCGCTCTCTTACGGCACGCGGCTTATTCTTGAGAGGCTAGGCGTTTGGGATGAGTTGATGCAGGAGGCCACTCCAATCAATTCGATTCATATCTCGCAGAGGGGAAGTTTTGGGCGAAGTTTACTCAAAGCCGAAGAACATGGGCTGCCAGCTCTGGGATATGTACTAAGTTACGGTAATCTATGCAAGGCTCTGGATATGGGGCTGTCTAAATGCAGAACGGTCACGGCACGTTATGGGGCCGAGGCGCTGGAGATCATTCCCTCTTCAGCGAATGCTTCCCTCACATTCCTTTATGAAGGGACGGAACACAAGATGGAGACGCCACTTCTGGTCCTGGCAGACGGTGGTAAAAGCTTGCGAGATATTCCGGGTATCAGGCGTGAAACCAAGAGTTATGGACATGATGCGATCGTGAGCAAGGTCGAATGTGAACTTCCACACAATAATGTAGCTTACGAGCGTTTTACGTCGATGGGCCCGGTCGCTCTGCTGCCAAATGGAAAGCGTGACTTTTCGCTTGTATGGACAGGCAAACATGAAGAGATTGAATCTTTGATGCTGCTCGATGATGAAACGTTTCTCAGACGATTGCATCACCACTTTGGGGACAGGGTCGGAAACTTTAAAAAAATTGGGAAGCGAATCACCTTTCCACTGAAGCTTTCTTACCTCGACCCAGTGACTGCACCGCATTTGGCGGTGATCGGTAACGCGGCGCAGACGATGCATCCCGTCGCTGGCCAGGGCTTTAATGTTGGCTTGCGCGACGCATACGAATTGGCACAAAAGATCCTCGACACACCTGACGAACTGATAGGTTCGGAATCCATGTTGCAGGAATACCGGAATGGAAGAAAATCGGATACCAGGAACGGTTTGATATTCACGGATTTCCTTGTAAATGTCTTTTCAAACGAGATATTGGGTCTGTCGGTCATTCGCGGATTGGGATTGGGGATTCTTGACCTGTTGCCTTCCGTAAAGCGAAAAATAGTAAGCAAAATGAGTTTTGGAAGTCATGGATGAATAACACATTCGACATTATGGTAATCGGCGGGGGGCTGGTCGGAGCGTCCGCTGCCGTGGCGATGGCGCTCAAGGGTTTCAAGGTCGTCATGGTCGATAGGCACGATCCTGATCTTTCGGTTTATGATGATCTGGCCAACTGGGATCAACGTATCTATGCAATCAGCCCGAACAACGTTGCTTGGCTTGAGGAAATTGGCGTTTGGCAAGGGACGGATGCTGATCGGATATGCACTATTCAGAAAATGCAAATTTGGGGCGACAGTCACTCTTCAAGACCCTTGGTGTTCGACGCATACGAAAACAACACCAAGGATCTTGGCGTTATCCTCGAGAGCAACCAGCTGCTTAAGGCCGCCTGGGACCGGATGTCTCAATTGGGAGTGACCATTCTTACCGGTTCCGAATGCCTGGATTTGGAAATAAATGATGACGTGGCCTTGCTGACCCTGAACGATAAACGGGCACTTGAGGCAAAGCTGGTGATCGCCGCGGACGGAGGTCAATCCTGGGTTCGTAAACAGTGCGGGATTGGAACGAGCCTGCATGTTTATGATCATAAAGGGGTGGTTGCGAATTTCGAAACCGAGTTGCCTCATCATTCCATTGCCCGTCAGTGGTTCCGTGAGGACGGTATCCTGGCCTGGTTGCCTTTGTCCGGTAATCGGATATCGATGGTTTGGTCAACTGCCAAAAGTGATGAATTACTTGCTGATGATCTGGCCTCGCTTGCAAATAAAGTAGCGGAAGCCGGTCATTGGCAATGTGGACGTTTAAAAGCCATGACGTCACCTGCAGTTTTCTCATTAGTGAAACAAACGGCTGATAGACTGATAGGGCATAGACTGGTGCTTGTCGGCGATGCGGCGCATCAGATCCATCCTATGGTTGGTCAAGGCGTTAATCTTGGATTTCGGGACGTGATCGAGTTGTCGAGAACCCTTGATCAAAGAAAGCGTTTTGAGGAGATTGGCGATGACATCGTGCTACGTCGGTATGAAAGGGAAAGAAAGTCGGATATGCTAGGTTTAGGAGCACTTACGCACGGACTTTACTGGCTGTTCTCAAGTGATGTGACATTTATCAGAAGATTAGGCATTAAAGGGATGGCGCTCCTTAACAAGCAGAACGTTATAAAGCGCTGGCTGATGGAACAGGCCAGCTAAACAAATTTTTATGTAAAAGGAATGTAAATGAAAAGAATACTAACTGCGTTGCTGGGATTGTTTTTGATTGGCGATGCAATGGCAGACGAAGCGAGTCTGCGCAAACAAATAGAAGCGACTTATCCTAAGGTGCAGGTGACAAGCATCGTAAAGACGCCTTACGGCGGGTTGTATGAGGTGTTTTTGGGTGGAGAGATCATTTATACCGATGAGAAGTTTACTTTCTTTATAGCGGATGGCCATCTGCTGGATACGAAAACCAAAAGTGACATCACGGCAGCCCGTTTGGCCGAGTTAACCAAAGTTGATTTTTCTTCATTGCCACTGGAAAAAGCCATTAAGGTAGTCAAAGGAAACGGTTCCCGTAAGATTGCGGTGTTCTCAGACCCGGACTGTCCATTCTGCAAGCGGCTTGAGCAGAATGAGCTTTCCAAGATCGACAACGTCACGATCTATACATTCCTGTATCCAATCGACCAGCTTCACCCAGACGCAAGCAATAAGTCTAAAGTGATATGGTGTGCGGAAGATCGTTCAAAAGCCTGGACTGACTGGGTTGTAAACGGTCAATTGGCAAAGAACGCCAATACCTGCCCTACGCCGATTGATGATATCGCTGCGTTGGCAAAGAAATTAGGCGTAGCAAGTACTCCGACGCTTATTTTTGCCGATGGCCATCGAATGCTGGGAGCGTATCCTGCTGAAGAGATCGAGAAAGCCATGGCCGGTAATAATTCGGATAGCCAGAAAAAATAGGCAGCAAACTTTGAATCAATGTTCCCCTGCCAGGCAGGGGAACATTCCTTATACGACTGAACCCATCTTGAATATCGGCATGTACATCGCAATGACGAGTCCGCCGATCAGTACGCCCAGTACCACCATGATCATTGGCTCCATGAGGCTGGATAGTGCCTCAACCGCATCATCGACTTCTGCCTCATAGAAATCCGCGACTTTGGATAGCATGTCGTCGAGTGCGCCGGATTCTTCACCAATGGCGACCATCTGTATCACCATATTAGGAAAAACTGAGACGTTTTGCATGGCTACGGTCAAGCTTGTACCCGTGCTGATCTCACTTTGAATTTTCTTTGTCGCATCATAATAGACCCTGTTGCCAGCCGCGCCGGCTACCGAGTCAAGCGCTTCGACCAGAGGGACACCAGCGGTGAACATGGTTGCGAGCGTTCGAGCGAATCTCGCGATGGTCGCTTTTCTGATGAGTTCCCCAAATACGGGCATTTTCAGGAAGAGTCGATCTAACGTGTATTGCATTTTTTCAGAACGCTTCCAGCTGTACAAGAAAAACCAGACTCCTCCGCCAATTCCTCCAAAGATTGCCCACCAGTATTGGACAAAGAAATCTGACATGGCCATCACGATCAAAGTGGGTGCCGGCAAATCCGCTCCAAAATTGCTGAACAGCTCCTTGAAGGCTGGGATGACGAATATCATGATGACAGCGGTGATTATGAATGCAACCACAATGATGGATGCTGGATAAAAGAGGGCGGATTTGATTTTGCTCTTGATGGCAAGGATCTTTTCCTGGTAGGTTGCAAGTCGATCCAGAAGGGAATCAAGAATACCTGCTTGTTCACCGGCGCCTACCAGATTGCAATAAAGGGCATCGAAGTAAAGCGGGTATCTTCTGAAAGCCTGGCTTAGACTGCTTCCCGTTTCAACGTCAGCTTTGATGTCCCCAAGCAGTTTTGCAACAGCGGGATTTGAGTGCCCTTTACCCACGATGTCAAAGGATTGCAGAAGCGGAACGCCAGCTTTCATCATCGTTGCAAGCTGTCTTGTGAAGAGGGTGACATCCTTCTCGGTGACTTTTCCGGATTTTTGGAATCCGCTCTGTTTCTTTATCTTGATGCTTGAGTAACCTTGTCGTCTCAAGGTGGCCATGACAAAAGTATCGCCGGTGGCCTTTATTTCACCTTTAACTTTTTTGCCCTTTTTATCTACGCCTTCCCAAACGTAGGTCATTTCTTTTTTATCATTTGCGGCCATATGTTAGGTTTCTTCCAATGATTGTTTCAACTATTCATTCGTCACAGCTTCGACTTCGGCTATTGAGGTAAGTCCCTGTTTTACCTTTAGTAGCCCGGACTGCCTTAGGTCTTTTATTCCTTCTCTCTTTGCCTGATCGGCTATGTCATGTGCCGTACCGTTCTTCATGATGATCCTGCTCATTTCATCCGACACTGGCATGACCTGATAGATACCGACCCGTCCTTTATAACCCGAATTGCATAATTCACATCCATCTTCGTTTGGCCCATACAATTGCCAGCTACCATCCAGGTCCGACTCATTGAAGCCGACCCCTAGTAGTGCTTCATGAGGAACATTTAATGGGATCTTGCAATTCTTGCAAAGTTTGCGGGCAAGACGCTGAGCCGTGATGAGGGAGACAGCCGATGCGATGTTAAACGGGGCTACACCCATGTTCATCAGTCGGGTCAGCGTAGACGGTGCATCGTTCGTGTGCAGCGTAGACAATACCATATGACCGGTTGAAGCGGCTTTGATGGCCATGTCGGCCGTTTCAAGGTCACGAATCTCACCGATCATGATGATGTCTGGATCTTGTCTTAAGAAGGACTTCAATGCAGCAGCAAATGTCAGGCCTTGCTTATCGTTTACGTTAACCTGGTTGATCCCGGGAAGCGGGATTTCAGCAGGATCCTCTGCGGTGGAAATGTTTACCTTGGGATTGTTCAGTATATTAAGACAGGTATAAAGCGACACAGTCTTACCGGATCCGGTTGGTCCTGTAACCAGAACAAGTCCATAGGGCCGTGATACGGCACTTAACAAGGCTTCTTTTTGTTCGGGTTCGTAACCGAGTGCTTCAATTCCAAGCGTGGCGCTGCTTGGATCAAGAATCCGCATAACGATTTTTTCACCATTGATGAGCGGTAAGGTACTTACCCGAAAGTCGATGTTACGCGTTGCCGAAAGCTTGAGTTTCATGCGTCCGTCCTGCGGGATGCGTTTCTCGGCAATATCAAGACTGGATATCACCTTGATACGCGAGGCCATTTTTTCCTTGATGGCTAAGGGAGGCTGGCCTATCTCACGCAGGATCCCGTCAATGCGATAACGGATCCTGTAGAACTTCTCATAAGGTTCGAAATGAATATCGGACGCGCCCTGATTGATCGCATCCAGCAAGATTTTTTGAATGTATTTTACTACGGGTGCATCTTCGACCTCGGCCTGGCTATCCGCTTCTGCACTGGCTGCTTCAGGACTTTGAATATCCAGTTCAAAGTCATCGTCAGTAGGCATGTAGGATGTGTCCTGGCTCTCCGCGATCTTGTCGATCCATTTTCCGAGCTTATCATCCTCTACGACGATAGGTGATAAGGCCATGCCAACCTGAAACTGAACATCATCCAGCGCATGCATGTTGGTGGGGTCGGATATGGCGACGAATAGTGAGTTGCCCCTGCTTTGAAGGGCCATGATGCGGCTGTTCTGCATCAACTTGAAATCGATGCTTTTCGCTGATTTATGATCCGGGCTGAGTGCATTCAGGTCAAAAAGCGGCAGGCCAAAGGCAGTCGAGGCGACCTCAGCAATCTTCATGGCCGAAAGCTTCTTGCTTTGGATGACTTGTGTAATGAAAGAATTCTTTAAGGTGTTGGCTTGAGTTTGGATTGCATTGGCCTCGTCTTCTGTCAAAAGTTTCTCTTGTACAAGAAGTCGAGCCAAGCCGCTCAGTTTGCTAGATAGTGAAGTCGCTGCCATTTAACTTAATTGTGGTTTCTCTGTAATTTCATAATACGCAATTGCTGATAATGCAGATGATGCACTCTCGTCCTTTTTTTGTAAAGGATACCCCAGTATTAGATACTTCGATATACCCATTTGGGCACCTTTTTTGATACGAAAAGATACAAAACGTTACAATTTTTAACAATAATTAAAAAAAGCCTTGACTTATTACCTCAACCCACGTAAAAAGCGCAAAGGCGTTTGCAGTTCGAGGTCAATGTAGCCGGCACTACCGACTCGAGTTCTTGAAGTACAAACTTTTGGGGGCGCCTCCCCTTTGTTTTAGCAAGGAAGTAAGAGATGGCAACAGGTACAGTAAAGTGGTTTAATGATTCCAAGGGTTTTGGCTTCATTACCCCGGATGATGGTGGTGACGATTTATTCGCGCACTTCTCCGCGATTGTAGAGTCTGGCTACAAGAGTCTTAAAGAAGGTCAGCGTGTAAGTTTTGATGTTACCGAAGGCCCAAAAGGCAAACAGGCTTCAAACATTCAGAAGGCCTAACTTAAGCAATTAAGTTTTTAAGTCTTCATTTAACGGCTCGTATTCATACGAGCCGTTTTATTTTTTTACATGTTCTTGATAATTTCATCCCCGAATTCGGAGCTGCCAACTTGCGTGGCGCCAACCATTTGAGATGAGAAGTCAATCGTCACGCGCTTCGAAGCGATCGCTTTAGCAACGGCTTTTATTATCAAGTCGGCTGCTTCTGTCCAGCCTAAATGCCTTAGCATCATCTCGGCAGATAAAATAAGCGAGCTTGGATTTGCAAGGTTCTTTCCTGCTATCTTTGGTGCGGTGCCATGCGTTGCCTCGAACATTGCCACGTTGTCCGATAGATTGGCACCTGGAGCGATGCCTATTCCTCCAACCTGTGCGGCTAAAGCGTCACTCATGTAATCCCCGTTCAAATTAAGCGCGGCAACCACATCGTAATCCGATGGATGCAGCAGGATCTCCTGTAAGAAAGCATCGGCGATACAATCTTTTATAATGATGCCATTCGGAAGTTTGCACCAAGGGCCGCCATCGATTTCCACTGCCCCAAACTCTTCTTTAGCCAGTTCGTATCCCCAAGTCTTGAAACCACCTTCGGTGAATTTCATGATGTTGCCTTTATGAGTGATCGTGACAGACTTCCTGTTATTATCGATCGCATACTGGATCGCCTTGCGAATCAGTCGTTGACTGCCATCCTTGGATACGGGTTTTATCCCGATGGCGGAAGATTCCGGGAAGCGGATTTTTTTAAGTACGCCCATCTCCCCAAGAAAAGCGATGACTTTTTTGGCTTCATTGGAACCTGCAGCCCATTCGATGCCGGCATAGATGTCCTCTGTATTTTCGCGGAAAATGACCATGTCGGTTTTTTCAGGATGTTTGACTGGGCTTGGCACGCCTGTGAAGTACTGAATAGGCCTTAGACAAACGTAGAGGTCCAGTTCCTGGCGAAGTGTGACGTTCAAAGAACGAATCCCGCCTCCAACAGGGGTGGTGAGGGGGCCTTTTATAGAAATAACGTAGTCCTTAAGCGCCTGCATCGTTTCATCCGATAGCCAGGTGTCGTTACCATAGATCTTCGTGGATTTCTCACCGGCATAGACTTCCATCCAGGCGATGCGTTTTTTTCCGCCATAAGCTTTTAGGACAGCTGAATCCACTACGTTAATCATCGGGGGCGTGATATCGATTCCAATACCATCTCCTTCAATAAATGGGATAATGGGGTTGTCAGGCACGTTCAATTTGTTATCTGAATTAAACGTAATTTTTTCGCCGAACTTTGGTAGTACTATTTTTGAAGACATTCGCTTACATCCTAATTAATTGAGAAAATGCTGGTATTGTTTAATAAACCCTATGGTGTTGTTTGCCAATTCAGTGCTCACGAAACCCATCCTACGCTTAAGGATTATATCGATATTCCTAATGTTTATGCTGCCGGCCGTCTTGATACAGACAGCGAAGGCCTGCTCATTTTAACCGATGATGGGGCGCTGCAGCATCGTCTTGCACACCCAAAACACAAAGAAATAAAAACATATTGGGTTCAAGTCGAGGGTGCACCATGTCAAGCAGATTTGGTGCCACTTTCCCAGGGCTTGGATTTGGGAGACTTTATCTCGAAACCGGCAAAAGTCAAAATTATCGAAGAGCCTGGAATTCTCTGGGAAAGGGATCCTCCCATCCGGGAGAGAAAGGCGATACCGACGACTTGGTTGGAAATGGGTATCAGTGAGGGAAAGAATAGGCAGGTTAGAAGAATGACTGCGAAAATAGGATTTCCAACCTTGCGTTTGATACGTTATTCGATTGGTCCGTATACATTGGATAATATTTTGCTTGGTACCTATAGAGTTATATGATTTTTTTTTGAAAATAAGGGGATTTAATGAAACCAGTTGTGGTTTTCCGCCATGCAAGAACAGAAGGGGCCGGTTATCTTGGCACTTTTTTGGAGCAGAATGACATTCCATGGTGCGAAGTAAGGATCGATAAAGGTGAGGCGCTTCCGGACAGTGCGTCGAATTTCAGTGGTCTTGTTTTCATGGGGGGGCCAATGAGTGTGAATGATAACTTATCCTGGATACCTCCAGTTCTTGGCTTGATTCGAGAGGCCGTAGATAAGGATATTCCTGTTCTTGGGCATTGTCTTGGTGGCCAGTTGATGAGCAAGGCCCTGGGTGGTGTTGTCGGGGCGAATCCTGTGAAGGAAATAGGCTGGGGAGAGGTTGTTGTCGCGAAGAGTCAGGAAGCGCAGAACTGGTTTGGAGACATCGATGGATTTTTGAGTTTTCACTGGCACGGGGAGACCTTCAGTTTGCCACCCAATGCAACGCACCTGCTTTCGAGCCGGCATTGTGAGAACCAGGCCTACTCACTAGGCAAGCACCTTGCGTTTCAGTGCCATGTTGAGATGACTGAGGAAATGGTGAGGGTCTGGTGTGAAACGGGTAAAAATGAAGTGATCGAATCTATCTCCAGTCCTGGCGTGCAGGATCTGGATGAGATCCAGAGCGATCTTGATGCCAGGGTGACTGCCCTGAACCAACTGGCACGCTCGGTTTATACTAATTGGATTAAAGGGCTTAAAACCGATTGATTGCCTTGTGGTAAAATTGAATCCATTCAAATACACAAGAGATTTATCATGTCAGGCAATACGATCGGCACCCTGTTTACGCTTACTTCATTTGGTGAATCTCATGGGCCTGCCATTGGAGGGATAGTGGATGGATGCCCTCCGGGTTTAAGTCTTTGCGAGGCAGATTTGCAAATTGATCTGGACCGCCGTAAACCTGGAACATCAAGACACGTTACCCAGCGTAAGGAGTCGGACACGGTAAAAATTCTCTCAGGCGTGTTTGAGGGGCGAACAACTGGGGCGCCTATCGGGTTTATCATTCAGAATGAGGATCAGAGAAGTCAGGATTACGGGACGATTTCGGAGACCTTTAGGCCTGGGCATGCAGATTATACGTATTTCCAGAAATACGGCATTCGCGATTATCGCGGCGGCGGGCGCTCAAGTGCAAGGGAGACCGCCGTTCGGGTTGCTGCAGGAGCCATAGCAAAAAAATGGCTTAAGGAACGCTACGGTGTCACCATCCGGGGATTCATGAGCCAATTGGGCGAGATAGCCATTCCATTTGAGTCATGGGATTGCATAGACCAGAATCCATTTTTCTCGCCCAATCTAACCATTGTTCCGATGCTTGAAGAATACCTTGACAAGATTCGGGCCGAGCGTGATTCTGTGGGGGCCAGAATTTCAGTCGTAGCCCAGGGCGTGCCCGTGGGTTGGGGTGAGCCCGTATACGATAGGCTTGATGCAGAGTTGGCCTATGCGATGATGAGTATTAACGCCGTAAAAGGGGTGGAGATCGGGGCAGGGTTTTCAAGCGTCTCGCAACGCGGATCGGTTCATAGCGATGAATTGACCTCGAAAGGCTTCGTGACGAATAATTCCGGCGGTATTCTAGGAGGCATCTCATCTGGACAGGATATTCTGGTTCACATGGCCTTGAAGCCCACATCAAGCATCCCTCAAGGTCGCCAATCCATCGATAAGCAGGGTAATGAAGTTACAATGCAAACTACCGGCCGACATGACCCTTGTGTCGGTATTCGTGCCACACCAATTGCTGAAGCAATGATGGCACTGGTCTTGATGGATCACGCACTTCGTCACAGGGCTCAGTGCGCGGACGTCCAATGCGTCACACCTAAAATATAAACCCAGTTCGGGTTTTATGAAGCAACTTCCTTACTGGAGACTTTCACTGTTCTATTTTGCCTACTTTGGTTTTGTAGGTGCGTTTACCCCATTCTGGGGTCTTTATCTCAAGTCACTGCTATTCAACCCATTCCAGATCGCGGTGCTGATGTCGCTGTTTCAGGTGGCACGTATATTTGCTCCTGGTCTTTGGGGTTGGGTCGCTGACCATACCGGCAGGCGTGTGCATCTCATTCAATGGCTTGCTGGCCTTAGTCTGCTCTCTTATGCGGGCGTTTTTTTTGGCAATTCCTATTTTTGGCTGTTTGCAGTCATGCTGGTATTGAGTTTTTTCTGGAGTGCTTCACTTCCGCTTATCGAGGCTGTTACTTTAGGTCATCTTGGTGATAGTTTTGATCGATACGGTCACATTAGGATGTGGGGCTCAATCGGATTTATCCTGGCTGTTATCGGGTTGGGTTACGTACTGGATTTTTCACCGATCCACACCCTGTTATGGGTCGTACTTGCTTTGCTCATCATGGTTTACGCTTTTTCTTACCGCATTCCCGAACCCCAAATTCATTATCATGCCCAGGATGAGCTGCATCTCTTCAGCATCATGAGGCAACCCAAGGTTCTCGCCTTGCTTGCGGCTTGTTTCATGATGGCGGCAGCGCATGGGGCGTATTACACCTTCTACTCGATCTATTTGGTTGACCATGGCTATACAAAAAGTCAGGTTGGATGGTTATGGGCGTTAGGGGTGATTTGTGAAATCCTGATCTTTCTCGTGATGCCAAAATTAACAGGTCGTTTTGGTTTACGGAACATCATGATATGCAGTTTATTTTTGGGTTTTGTAAGATTTAACCTGATTGGCTGGGGTGTGAGTTTCTGGACGCTCATCTTGATCGCTCAATGCCTTCATGCGGCTACCTTTGGAACCTATCATGCAACTGCAGTGGCTTTGACGCATCAATACTTCAAGGGCAAGCACCAATCTAAAGGTCAGGGGCTTTATACAAGCGTTTCTTATGGCATGGGCGGTACATTTGGGACCGTCATCAGCGGCTATGCATGGGAATCGGTCGGGTCGGGATGGACGTTCACATTATCCGCTTCGTTTGCATTAATAGGTTGCCTCCTCTATGCTTGGCTTGCGCCAAAGATCGACAAACCAGCCGGGAGCCAAATAGTATGAAGAATGTACTCAACTTGATATTGCTCAGTATCTTAACGTTGTTTTCCGGATATGCCTTGTCCGAAACGGAAGTGAATGTCATCGGTCTTTTTACAGACAAGGCGGTCCTTATTATCGATAACGGTAAACCTCAAACGCTCTCCGTCGGCCAGACGTCAAAGGAAGGCGTTAAGCTAATTGCTGCCGATAGTCAGAAAGCTGTAGTTGAGATTGAAGGAAAAAGAAAGCAGCTAGCCATGGGTCAGGCCGCATCGGTGATGGGGAGTGCTACGAAACTGGAGTCAGCCACGCTCTACGCGGATGCATCGGGGCATCATGTAACTGAAGGGTTCCTGAACAACACAATGGTCCAGTTTCTTGTCGATACGGGTGCGACAACCATTGCTATGAATGAGATTGATGCAAAGCGCGCAGGAATAGCTTATAACAATGAAGAAGCCATTTTAGTCCAAACGGCCAATGGGAATGCGAAGGCCCATCGAGTGACCATAGCCACTGTAAGGATCGGCTCACTTGTTCTTCACCAGGTCGATGGGGTCGTGCTGGAGGGAGGATCTCCCTCGCTGGTCCTGCTGGGAATGAGCGCCCTTAACCGATTGGACATGAAGCGAGACGGGATCGCTCTTACGCTTACAAAGAAGTACTAGGCTCCCGCGTTCAGTTAATATGTTAGTGACTTAAACGTTTGTCGTTCTCTATCAAGGCATAAGCCGAGTGATTATGAATGGATTCAAAATTCTCGGATTCGACAATAAATTTAACGATGCGACTCTCTTCGTTTAATCTTGCTGCCACGTCTCTCACCATATCTTCTACGAATTTCGGATTGTCGTAAGCGCGCTCGGTCACGTATTTCTCATCCGGTCTTTTTAACAGGCCATATAATTCACACGATGCTTGTTCCTCTACCATTCGGATGATGTCTTCCACCCATATGAAGTCATTGATCAGGGCTGTTACTGTTACATGGGAACGCTGATTGTGTGCACCGTAATCCGAAATCTTCTTGGAACAGGGGCAAAGACTGGTCACAGGGACAAGAACCTTTACTGTAATGTCGAATTTCCCGTTTTTGATCTCGCCAATGAAACTGACTTCGTAGTCCAGTAAACTTTTTACTCCGGAAACAGGCGCGGACTTGTTAATGAAATAAGGGAATCGCATTTCCACATAACCTGACTGTGCTTCAAGCCGTTTGACCATTTCGTTCAAAATCGTTTCAAACGACTCGATAGAAATTTCTCTTTCATTCATATTGAGGATTTCTACGAAACGAGACATGTGAGTACCCTTGAAATTATGAGGTAGATGCACGTACATATCAAACATCGCTACGGTATGCTGAACGCCCCCGGATTTATCCTTTACTTTCACAGGGTGGCGAATGGATTTAATTCCTACTTTATCAATGGCCAAATGCCTTACGTCAGGGGTGTTCTGCACATCTTCTATGGGCAGTGTATTCACAGTATTCATGCAATTTCCAGTATCAAATTTTTTGTAACAATAATAGTTGAGTATACTACTGGGATATTTTTTTCTCAATCGAAGAAACGATCCCATCAGCGTTGAGACCACAATCTTTCAACATGGTTTCATGCACGCCGTGCTCAATGAAATGATCAGGTAGACCAAGCACCAGGCAGTCTGTTTTTGAATTCACTTCTTGTAAAACTTCCAAGACCGCTGCCCCGGCTCCACCCATGACTGAGTTCTCCTCTATCGTGACTATCAGTGAGTGCGAGGAAGCCAGTTCGCTTATCAACGCTTTGTCGATTGGTTTGACAAACCGCATATTGGCAACTGTTGCATCGAGTCTTTCAGATGCCTCCAAGGCGGGGGTGAGCATGCTGCCAAAAGCCAGGATGGCTACCTTCTTTCCGTTTCTGCATATTTCACCTTTCCCAATGGGTATAAGACTCATTGGCTGGTCGATGGTTGTCCCATTCCCGCCTCCCCGTGGGTACCTGACAGCCGCGGGCCCATTATGCATGAACCCCGTGTACAACATCTGTCTGCACTCATTTTCATTGCCTGGCGTCATAATGACCATATTGGGTATGCATCGAAGGTAACTCAGGTCAAAGCTTCCTGCATGAGTGGGTCCGTCTGCCCCAACCAGACCCGCTCGGTCGATGGCAAATAAAACAGGAAGGCTCTGGAGCGCGATATCATGTATTAACTGATCATAAGCACGTTGTAAAAAAGTCGAATAGATTGCAACGACTGGCTTAAGGCCATCGCAAGCAAGACCTGCTGCAAAGGTAAGCGCATGTTGCTCAGCAATACCCACGTCGAAGTATCGATTGGGAAACTTTTCTGCAAATGCGTTGAGTCCAGAGCCATCGCACATGGCGGGTGTTATCCCAATTAAACGAGCGTCACTTTCTGCCATGTCGACCAACCATTCACCAAACACCTGGGTGTAAGTCTTTTTATTGGTTATCTGGATCGAATCACCATTGCTAGGGTTGAATTTACCCACACCATGGAATTTACCCGGATTTGCCTCGGCAGGTCCGAAACCGTGGCCTTTCTGAGTCACAATATGAAGGAATTGCATTCCCTTTAGGTTCCGGATGTTATTCAAGGTGGTAAGCAAGGTGTCCATATTGTGGCCATCGATTGGCCCAATGTAGTTGAACCCGAATTCTTCAAAGAGCGTTCCAGGCGTTACCATGCCCTTTACGTGTTCTTCTGTACGTTTGGCAAATTCCAGAACTGCTGGCATGACCCCCAAGACCTTCTCTCCTGACCTTCTTACCGTTGTGTAAAGACGTCCGGATAATAGTTTAGCCAGATAGTTTTGAAGTGCCCCGACATTAGGTGATATGGACATGTCATTGTCATTGAGTATCACAAGCAGGTTGGCATCCATGGCTCCGGCATTGTTCAGGGCTTCAAAAGCCATTCCCGCGGTCATGGCTCCGTCACCAATCACGGCTATCGAACGTCTCTCGGAGCCCTCTATTTTTGCAGCAATCGCCATACCTAATGCTGCCGAGATCGATGTACTGGAGTGGCCCGTGCCGAACGTGTCGTACTCGCTCTCATTTCTGCGTGGGAAGCCGGCTATGCCGTTAGGTTTTCGCAGATTGGACATCGATTCACGTCGGCCAGTCAGTATCTTGTGAGGGTAGGTTTGATGACCAACATCCCATACTATTCTGTCTTCCGGAGTATTAAACACGTAATGCAAAGCGATGGTCAGTTCGACCACGCCAAGATTGGAAGATAAATGACCGCCGGTCTGCGATACGCTGTCTACAAGGAACGTCCTGAGTTGCTCAGCAAGCTCGGTTAACTGTTTGCGGTCTAGTTCACGTAATTGTGAGGGTGAATTGATCTTGTCGAGTAAAGGGTACATTAAAAGTTACGCTGTGTAATAAACTTGGCGAGGTGGATTAAACGATCGGATTCACTTCCATACTGAACCAGGGGTTCTATCGCATGATTAAATAGTTCGGAAGCCAATTCTTTTGCACGAACGATCCCTAGAATTGTCACGTAGGTAGGTTTGTTGCTCTCAGCATCCTTGCCAGCCGTCTTCCCCAACGTCTTTGTGTCTGCTTCATTATCCAGAATGTCGTCCACAACCTGAAAGGCCAGCCCTATCGATTGAGCAAATTGGTCGACAGCATGTATCTTCTGAGAATTCGTTTGATTCGAACAGTAGACCCCTAGCAAAGCGGAAGCGCGAATTAGGGCACCCGTTTTATGAATATGCATATGCTCCAACTCGGTCTGATTAAGGTTCTTCCCAATGCTCGCAAGATCTATTGCCTGTCCACCCGCCATGCCGCGAGAGCCACTGGCGGTGGCGAGGAGATGCACCATTTTGAGCTGGATGTCAGGCTCAATACCTTCGATAGGTTGACTGATTATCTGGAACGCGAGGCTTTGGAGAGCATCTCCAACCAGCAATGCCGTTGCTTCGTCAAACCGTTTATGACAAGAGGGTTTGCCTCTGCGTAAGTCATCGTCGTCCATGCAGGGCAGGTCGTCATGAACTAAGGAGTAAGCATGGATGAGTTCTACCGCTGAAGCTGCATTGTCAGCCTGCTCGGCAGGTACCCCACAAAACTCGGCTGAGGCATACGCAAGAAGAGCCCGTATACGTTTGCCACCGCCCATTACAGCATATCTCATGGCTTCATGAAGGATATGAGGTGCTATTTCAGGGGTCGGGAGGGTGCTTTCGAGCGCATGTTCTGTTCGCTGCTGCTTAGCATGAACCCAAGTTTGGAAATCATTCATTGGTATCGGTATAAGGTTGGAGTTGATTGGCATCGTTCAAGATACGGACTTGTTGTTCAACTTCGGATAATTTCTTTTGGCAAACCTGAAGCAGTTCTGTCCCTCGTCTAAATGCTGAAAGCGATTCTTCTAAGGGAAGTTGATTGGATTCCATCTGCGCCACGATGGATTCCAATTCTTTCAGTGCATTTTCAAAATTAATATCGGTTGAATGTGAATTTTCAGTCATAGGTTATTTTAACCTATTCGATACCAAAATCATCTGGCCATTCCGTTAAGAACCCAAATTCTTTATCAAAAAATTCCTGATATCGCCGATTTCTTGTTTACAAAGCGAATGCGCCATCGCGTATTCATGAAACTCTAACGAATAATTTAGTTGTTCAAGCACATCCATGGATTGTTTACATCTAGATAGTTCAATTACGGTATCAAAAGTGCCGTGAGCGATAAAAATCGGGATGGCCTGATTCTCTTTGCTTCTCTCTTTTGCGACATGCGAACTTAGTGGCAAGTAGGTTGACAGACCCAAAATGCCGCCTAGACGTTCGGTGAAGCGGATAGCCGTATGGAGCGCCATGGCTCCTCCTTGCGAAAATCCGGCAAGTATTATTTTATTGCCTGGTATGCCTCTCGACATCTCCATGCCGATGAGTGATTCGATTTGTTGGGAACATTCGGTGATTCCCTTTTCATCCTGAGGGGTTCCAATGGAAAGCCCAAGGATGTCGTACCATGCACGCATTTCATAACCGTTATTCAATGTAACTGGACGGTAGGGGGCATGCGGCAGAATAAACCGGGTGGAGGGCATGCCAAGCTCATGTACAACGGGCTCAAAATCGTAACCATCCGCTCCAAGTCCATGCAGCCAGATTACGGATGAGTCGATATTGTCAGACGATTGAATTTCCAGGTATTCTAAATTTTTCATTGTTAGCAATTTATATTATTATTGAATCCCATGTATTTTGACACAATTACAGTCTCAAGATAATTAAGAACGTCCTAGCTTGCTATTAAATCAAGATGTTTTGATATATGCTTCGATGAGGTTACTTTTTAAAATGAATATGAATTCAATGAGATTCCTGAACCGTTGGAACTCCCCATTATTACGATGCTGTCTTATCGGGAAAGCGCATTACTTGTTATGCAATTAAAAGTTCTTGGATGCAGTGGTGGGGTGGGTGGTAACCTTCGTACCACATCCTTTCTACTTGATGAGGATATCCTGATCGACGCTGGAACAGGTGTGGGGGATTTATCCTTTGAAGAGCTTTGTCGCATCGATCATATTTTTCTGACCCACTCTCATTTGGATCATGTGACTTCCATCCCTTTTTTATTGGATACTGTAATGGGAAAGCGCACGAAGCCCATTTATCTTCATGCGCTCGATAGGACGATCGAAGCGCTTAAATCGCATATTTTTAACTGGGTGATTTGGCCTGATTTTAACCTTATCCCCAACGCCGATTCGCCAGTTCTGCAGTACTGTCCTATCAAAGTGGGTGAAACTGTCAGCATCGATGAACGGAATATTACGCCATTGACGGTCAATCATGTGGTTCCTGCAGTTGGTTTCAGAATCGACTCGGGATCAGCCAGCCTTGTTTTCACAGGTGACACCACAAAGTGTGATGAATTATGGGAAGAAATCAATCGGATTCAAAATCTAAAATACCTGATCATAGAGACTGCTTACAGTAACGCTGAGCGAGAACTGGCTTTGGTATCCAAACATCTTTGTCCGTCCCTTCTGACTGAAGAGCTCAAGAAATTGCTGCACGAATCCGAAATTTTCATTACCCATCTCAAGCCCGATGAGCGAAAACTGATCATGGATGAAATTAAAGTTTCCGCAGCTTCATTAAACGCTAAAGCCCTGGAAAATGGGCAAGTTTTCAGATTGTAGACTATAAGAAATGTCATCCGTCAATCCTGATTTGTTAAGTCAGTTCGAGCCAATCTCGACGCTCTCTGTTAGTCGCCAGAAAGAATTGGCTGGACTTTGCTTCATAGAGCGAGTGAGCAAGGAAATTGATCCCTTGCGACTGAATATAATGAATAATGCCCAATTCATGTACCTCGTGAAAGGCGACCTTGGCGTTAGATTCAAAGACGGATCCAAGAAAATATTACGTGCAGGAACGCCTCCTGCTCGATATGCCATTGATACTTATAAAATGGCACTTCAAGATACCGTTGCCTTGACAGAGATTGAAATTATCAGAATTGATCTGGATTTACTGGATATCATGTTGACCTGGGATCAGCTGGCAAATGCAAAATCAGAAAATAAACTGCCTTTGAGTAACCGATTGCCTTACGGCAATGAAATCAACCAGATCCCCGAATGGATGCGAAATACCAACATGTTTGGTATCGATAAATTGAAAAGCGGTATCTTTAGCAGACTGCCTTCCTCAAGCATCGAAGAGATGTTTCGTCGGGTTGTCTATGAGGAGGTCGAGGCTGGACAGAACATTATCATGCAAGGCTCGGATGGCGAGTTCTTTTATATTATTGAAAGCGGTACCGCCAATGTGAGTCGAATGACCCAATCCAGCAAGACCCCGGAGTTTCTGGCTAAGCTTCATGCGGGTGATTCGTTTGGTGAAGAGGCTCTGGTTTCAGATGCCAAGCGAAATGCAACGGTGACAATGGATACAAAAGGTGCGTTGCTTAAGTTAAAAAAATCAGATTTTGTGGAATTGCTGAAAGCACCGCTTCTGATGGATATCAGCTTGGACGATGCTAACGAAAGAATTCAACAAGGTGCAATATGGATTGATGTCAGGTTTCCATCCGAATTCAAATATGATCCGATGCCCGGAGCCATCAATATTCCACTTAATCAGCTTAGGGCATCGTTATCCAGTCTAGATAAATCAAAAGAATACCTTACTTATTGCCAAACAGGTCGACGCAGTGCTGCAGCGGCTTTTATCTTGCTTCAACATGGGTTTAACGTTCACGTCCTGAAGCGAAAAAGACGCTATTAACGTATGGTAATAATGGCAATGAATTGATTGCGGGCGTTGCAGTATGCTTGTTCTGAGAAACCGACTCGGTACTTGATCGATATCTTTTTACCGCCATACTACCGGTAAGTACTTCGATGTTGCTGCGCCGCCAATGGTGCCCCCTGTTATTGCCTGGCTGGTTTGGAACACGCCGGTAGCAGCATTGTAGGTCATGATTACCGTCTTCCCTTGGACATTGGCGTTTACCCCGACGTTATTCATTGTTACCGTTACAGTGCAAACGCCACCAGCAACTGTAGGTAATGCAGCCATGGATGAGTATTTACCGGCAGCTGGAACGGCAGTTAAGCCGCAGTTGGCAACTGCAGGGTCTTCTGACATCGCCCCGGCTATTGTTGACTTCAGTCCATCGAGCGTGACAAAGCTTTCAGCCGTTTCTGTTTTGGCTGTGTAATCCATATAGAAGGTTACTAAAATCGCCGAAAGGATACCTATGATCGCAACGACGATCATGAGTTCAATCAGCGTAAATCCCTGTTGTGTATTGTGTCGTTTCATTTTTAGTTCAATTCTATTGTTTTTATCGCATCCAAGACGGATGCGACATTTATCAAACAAGGTTAATTAACGTAATAAATGATAGTTATCCCAATAAAAAATTATTTCCAGGCTGATGGGAGGTACTTGGCAGGCATCGTACCTGCGGTAACTGCTTGACTAGTCTGGAATGCACCGGTCGCTGCGTTGTAAGTCATGATCACAGTCGTACCTTGAACAGCAGTATTAACCCCTGCAGCATTCATCTTTACTGTCAAAGTACATACGCCACCAGCAACTGTAGGTAATGCAGCCATGGATGAGTATTTACCGGCAGCTGGAACAGCGGTTAGTCCACAATTGGCTATTGCCGGATTCTCTGACATGGCGGCTTCAACCGTTGATTTCAAACCGTCAAGTGTAACGAACGTTTCAGAAGCTTGCGCCTTTGCTGTGTAATCACTGTAAGCTGGGATAGCGATGGCAGCCAGGATGCCGATAAT
>CAIPBJ010000108.1 GCA_903863255.1 uncultured Methylophilaceae bacterium | reverse complement strand
TGACGTGACAACGGCATCGACAGCCAGTGCTGCGATCTCTGCGATCGATACAGCGCTCAACTCGATCAACACGACCCGTGCGACACTGGGTGCGGTCGAGAACCGCTTCTCCTCCGTGATCAGCAATCTGCAAGCCGCATCGACAGACCAGTCGACAGCGAAATCACGCATCATGGATGCTGATTTTGCTGCAGAAACAGCAAGCATGACACGCAACCAGATCCTGCAACAAGCAGGCACTGCGATGGTCGCTCAGGCCAACTCATTGCCTAACGGTGTGTTGGCCTTACTGAAAGGCTAAGGCGAGCAGCTAGAGTAATGGAAGCGATAAAAAGGCCCACTAACTTTAGTGGGCCTTTTTGAATATCACGCTTTAAGACTTCGAATTCGAGTCAAGTATCATCATCAAGTTTGAATCGTAAATAGGTGTCTGAACCTTTCCTGAGGCAAAAACCAAGGATTAGCTGCAGTAGCAGTGAAGCGGTTATACATTTTACTTAGTAAATCCATCTGTCAGCGTATTAAGAAATGCAGTGATGTCGTTTATATCTTGATCCGTCAAGCCCAGTCTGCCAACGTTGGAATCCAGGTTGCGCGACACTTCAGGTACTGGCCAGCAACGTTTCTTTACAGCATCATTTGCAGTCACGAAAATACTCGGACAAAGTTGTTTGACCTCTCTGGTACTTAAAAAGCTTATCAGGGTTGGAAGATCGTCAAAATACCCGTTATGCATATATGGGCCAGTTTGCGCTATGTTTCGTAAAGTTGGCGTCTTGAATTTTCCGTCTTGACTTGCAAGGTTAGTCGTCAAACCAAGTCCGTTATCAACCCAGGCGGCACCTTGTGGATTGATCGAAATTTCCTTGTAGAAAGGATTATTTGGATTTCTTGGAACGCCTAAATTCCCATAGCTGAAATCGGTGAATAATGGTGGGGATCCGTCTGCTGCAGGCCGACTCGTATGACAGGTAGCGCAATTTCCTTTTGTTGGACTCTCGAAAGCCTGTAAACCCCTTAATTCGGTTGCAGTCAATGCCGTCTTGCCAGCCAGATATGCATCATATTTTGAAGTAAAAAGATTGAATACAGGAGCACGTTCGAATGCGGCAATCGATTTAACGAAATAGTTGAATGCGACTTGATCATCATCCAGTGCACCTGTACCGTAGATAAATTCAAACTGTGCAAGATATTTTGTCCGTATCTTGGCAACAAATGAAGCTATGCTTGAATTGTTCATTTCAAGATGATTCAATACCGGACCTCCAGCTTGTGCCTCAAGTGAACTCGCACGTCCGTCCCAGAAAAGACCACCAACATAGCTATCATCGAATTGATTGTACTGTAAAGCCGGACTGTACTGTGAGTACATCGGCGTGGGCGCATTTCGGCTTCCAAATAGCCCCAACGCTCCTCTTGAAGTAGGAATGGACTTATTTTGATCCGTCCATGCATTGCGAGGATTGCTATGACAGGACACGCAGCCAATGCCAGCAGGTTCGGAAAGTGTGGTGTCAAAAAATAAAGCCCGGCCCAACTTGGCCTGTGGGCTTGAATTAACAACGCCTTGGTTTGTATCTAAGTTAGAGAATTTAAGCGGATTGGCTAGAGGCGTGTGTGTTTCTGCCTGAACAACTGAGGTTGACAAGATAAACACGAAGAGAAATTTATATATAATTTTCATTATTACTTTCTAATACAATTAGATATTTTATTTTATTAAAGTTATTTATTAAATTAAAAATGGATAACCCAGTTAGCTAGAACATTCGCATCGTTGCTACCGTTAATGTTTAAAACGTCTGTTCGATATCCAGCTTGTAAACTTATTGAATTGCCGGATTCAAGACTTGCCTCATAGGAAACTTTATAGTCAATTTCTCTTGCTTCAGGTGCCAAGTTCACCCACTGCGTTGCATACTGAACATTGCCTTGAGCATCGATCGTAGGGCTATTTATACCAACCTGACCCGAACTGACGCGCAGTGGCTCCTTAATAGAGAAAATCAATCTGTCAGAATCAATAAATAGGTTCTTGTCCATGTAAGAGAAACCAAATGATCGAGATTGAACATTGGATGTTCCAACGAAAAGACCATTTGCAGATGAACTGTTGGTTTGGGCAACGGCAGCTTCAAAAAGAAAGGAGTTGTTCTTATCAAGATTAAGGCCAGCTGAAAGCCCAAAACTTGTGCTTTGATTCATATTGCCTAGACTTAAAGCTGAATTGTTTCCATAAAGCGATCCTAGGAGACCATTTCTTTCGTTCAAGAGTCCATAAGTCATTCCTGCAGTAAACTCGTTTGTGAATTTGTGTGTTATCCCAAACATAAGATTTGAAGCATCAGAAGCAATCATCGGGGTTTGGAATTCCGGCATGGCAGTTCCGCTAAAGGAAAATGCCAGCCTAGTAGATTCGTCAAGTTTTTCCCCAAAACTAAACAATCTTCCACCCTGTGCGAGTGAAGTTAAATTAGAGGCTTCAAGTTCTGAAGAAAGTCTTGATAGATCATCATTGTTATATAAAGACTTAGCATAGGAATATTGCGCTGGGAATCCATATCCAAAAGCCATGCTTGCTCCATCTTTCGTGGATAACATGACATAACCTGTTTGTAAGGAATTCGAATTCCCTTCATTTACACCTAACATGCCCAGCTTTTCAGAGGGTGACATCGGAGAAGGTTGCCAGTAACTCATTTCAGAGCCATCAGCAAACTTTACAGATTTTGGACCAGTATTAACATTGACTGGCAAAGGATTGGTAATGGCCAGACTAGAAGGAACTTTAATCAGACCAGATAAATTGACTGAATAATTACGACTATACGAATCGAATGCTGTTAAGTTTGATAATTTGGATTGAATGCTGGACATGCTTCCCAACGCACCACTTGAAATAAGTGATCCAGTGATACTGGGCACCGGAATCAATTTGCCATTTGCCCCAGTAAGACTTAATGTTCCATAAGGCTGAAAGGCATTGGTTAAATTTACCAGGCCATTTCCATAAACATTATCAAGCCCCTTCGCTCCTAAATCGGTAGAAGTTGCCAACAATAGATTGGCAGCTGTTCCATTCGTTTTTAAAATTGGCCAAGCGGATTCCAATAAAAGCAGCGAGCCACTGACGATAGGCGTACTCATGGACGTTCCTGACCAATAGGCCCAACCACTGGGACTCGATTTAATATAAGGGGCGAGTATAAATTCTCCAGGAGCCATAATCCATCGGCTTGCGTAGGAAGTTTGCGAACCTGTTACGTCAACCAAAGCGGCTTTCCCTGGCGTGTTACTGAAAGTTGACAAAACGTTATTCGAATTAACTGATCCTGCAAAGATAAGATGAGAAATAGCATTTGCAGTTAAACCGTTCGTATTGGACCCGTTCATAAGGCTAACAGCACTATTTCCTCCTGCCCAAACGATAAATGAGCCTTTACTGGCTGCATAGTTAATGGAAGAAACAATATCGGAACTGTTACCGTATGTGATGGAAACGTTAATGACATTCGCTCCTCCATCAGCGGCTTTTTTAATACCATTTGAAACGTCCGTGCTGTAGCCAGAACCCTGAGAATTGAGGACCTTTTCCGAAAAAATATTGGCGTTGGATGCCACACTGATATAACTGTTAGCGCTTACCGCATAACCACCATAATTTGAGTTGTATAGAAATTTCGTATTTCCTGCAGCGATTTCAGCAACGGCTGTTCCATGGCCATTATCATCTAACGAACCTTTTGGGCAGGAAAAACTAAGTGCAGCACACGAGCTAAGCGAGGCAGAAACCTGATTGACAGCAAAAGACGGTGTGGATGGCAAGATTCCAGTATCAACGACTCCAAGAAGGGTGCCTGAACCCCAGTTGGCAGCGGATAGTACAGTATTTGATATGCCTATCTGAGTTAACCAAGGAGCGTAGTTATCCGCAAAACTAACGTTACTTGAAATGAAGCCAAGCAACAGAATACATAGTTTAAATTGAACTTTCGATGCGGATGGATTCTGACTTATGTTTCCCATGATATGCCCTTTAACAAAATCAAAAGGGCAAAACAAGCGTCAGTGAATTCCACTGGTAACCCCGCTACCTTTGAATTAAGGCCGGAAGCTTTGCGTCGCCACCTCACGATGACTTTGCCCTTGATTAATACTTTAATTTATTTTTTAGTTACTGACAACAAATATTTGTTATAAATGATACAAATGACAATAATTATTCATCAATCTACATATTTAATAATACTATAACTTAACCACCATAGGAT
Organism: uncultured Methylophilaceae bacterium; assembly: GCA_903863255.1. Taxonomy (GTDB): domain Bacteria; phylum Pseudomonadota; class Gammaproteobacteria; order Burkholderiales; family Methylophilaceae; genus CAIPBJ01. The sequence goes on along the minus strand of CAIPBJ010000108.1, from coordinate 7,890 downwards.
TAAATGCCTTTGAAACCAGGAGTAACCTATCTCCTGCTTTCAAACTCTTTGCTTCTGACGGCATGACTGCAACTTTGGCAATCTGGTTACCGACCAGTACTGTAAGAGAAAAAAGTACATCAAGATTTTCAATTTCAAGAAGTTCGCCAGTAAAACGGAACTTGCCGCTTGTCATGCCATGACTAAAAACTTTAGCTGGCTCCCCTGACTCCTTTATTTTACCGTTATCAAGAACAAATACCTTCTGGGCTAACTTATATACCTCCGAAACATCATGACTTACCAGAACACATGTTATGCCAAAGATTTTTTGCAACCTAATTATTTCATCTTGCAAATTGCATCTTGTTTCATTATCTAAGGCCGAAAAGGGTTCATCCAACAGCAATATTTGTGGCTGGGCAACCAAAGCTCTTGCTAAAGCCACCTTTTGCTTTTGCCCGCCTGATAAAGTGTCTGGTTTACGATTTTCCAAATCCACTATATCCATCAGTTCCATCAATTCATTAACCCTATTTCTATTATTGTTAGCTGGTAAGGCAAACTCGAGATTTCTTTTCACCGTCATGTTTGGGAACAACGCATAATCCTGGAACACGTAACCTACTTTTCTTTCCTGGGGTTTTAAGTTGGTTTTTTTGATGGGATCAAACCATACCTTACCAAAAACAGAAATCATTCCATTTTCTGGCTGTTCAAGGCCTGCCAGACACCTTAGGAAAGTAGTTTTTCCAGTTCCGGAAGGACCGAATATTGCAACCATTTCGCCTTGTTGTATATTGATCGAGATATCAAGAACAAAGTCACCTTGCTGACCTTTCAGCGATTTCTTTACTTGAGCTTGAATCATTATTTATCCTGTCTGTTTACGATATACAGGCTTAATAAGATGAGAAAGGAGATCACAACAAGGACAAGTGCATAAAAATTTGCAGTTTGGTAGTTCAATGCTTCGACTTCATCATAAATTGCAATGGACGCTAATCTTGTTTGTCCTGGGATATTGCCGCCAATCATTAAAACCACTCCAAATTCGCCCACAGTATGTGCAAAAGCCATGACAGTTCCAGCAAGAAGTGCTGGTTTAATATTCGGCAATTGCACGCATAAAAATGTCCTAACCTTTCCATTACCAAGCACTTGTGATGCCTCAGTCAAAGACCTTGGTAAACTTTTGAATGCCGACTGGACCGGCTGAACTAAGAATGGAAAACTGTAAATCACAGATGCAATCACCAATCCTTTAAAGCTAAAAGCCAGATGCAGCCCTATGTTTTGATCCAGCCAACGACCAAAGAAATTCTCGGGACTAAACGCAATCAGAAGATAGAAACCTAAAACTGAGGGAGGCAACACAAGAGGCAAGCTTACGATTGCCTCTATAGCTGGTCTGATTCTCAAGCTTGAACTGGATAACCACCACGCAAAAGGCACACCAACTATTATTAAGATGCAAGTTGTGAAGCTGGCAAGCTTGAAGGTTAGAAGTAGTGGTTGCCAGTCGCTTATCATTCTGCCCATCTTCCTTCCATTAAGATGATTTCGTTTGCTTTAATAAAGCCTTCAACGGCATCTCCGTTCCTGACTGCGAGTCGATCCAAACTTGCTGTGGTAATCACACTGACGATCTCATTATTCTGGTGCTGCAGATATACGCAACTAAGTATCTTTCCGCGTTCCATTCCATTTACAATCGCGGGAAAACGATTGCTAAGACTTATGGTACCTCTAAAGTCCTTTGCAATGGATACTTCTGTTTCCTTGAAAAGAAGTGTCACGTCGTTATTTATTTTTAGATATGGGGCACTTTCAGGAATTTCGAGAAGCGTCGCAGTAAAAACCTGATTACCTGATAGGACGTTCACTAGCGATAAATGGCTATTCGAATCAATCTCACAAATTCGACCAAACAATTTGTTCATTTTGGTTGTTCACGTAAAAAATATCCATGATGCTTCTGCAATCGAAATTAGTAAAGTAACAAAACAGAATCAACCAGAGAAACCGACTCATTCTAATCAGATCAGATATGCTTCCGAAGCGTAGCGCCTTATCATACGATGCGAATTAAATACTGAGGCATTCTTGCTTATCACACCTTTCATCAATTCTATCCATCCAGGACGATCCTCATAGAACAAGGGTAATACCGTATTTTCCAGTTTATTATATAAATCGCTTACATCGTTTTTTTCATCCAGAATATCAGCATCACCAACCGACCAACCTGTGATATTCTCGATACAACCTTCCAGCCACCATCCGTCAAGAATACTCAGACTGGGAACCCCATTGAAGGCGGCTTTCATTCCGCTCGTTCCTGAAGCTTCCAAAGGCCTTAAGGGCGTATTAAGCCATACATCGACCCCTGAAACCAGATCGAGAGATACACTCATATCGTAGTTTGGTAAAAACACAATAGGAATTAAATCGGCAAGTTCCCTAATATGCGAATGAATCTCCTCTATCAGTTGCTTACCGCTTTTGTCGCTTGGATGTGCTTTGCCGGCCATGACCAGTTGAAAAGGTCTTTTGATAGCGATGCTTCTTAATTTATCAATATCTGAAAAAATTAAATCGGGTCGTTTGTATGCCGTCATTCTTCTTGCAAAACCTAGTATCGGCATTGATGGGTCAAATACTGAACCTGAAGCTTGACGGATCCTATCAATCAATCGTTGTTTGGCTTTTGTATGAGCCAACCATAGCTCAGCTTCCGGTACTTGATGAATTCTCAATAATTGCTCAGGTTCGTGTCGCCATCCAGGAAAAGCATCATCAAAAAGCTTTGCAAAAAACTCACTTGTCCAGGTGTGCGCGTGAACCCCATTTGTGATTGCATGCATTTGATATTCAGGGAACATCTTCTGTGAAACTTCAGCATGTTTCTTGGCTACCCCATTAACGTAATCGGATAGATTCAATGCCAATCTGGTCATGTTAAGACAGTCGTCCCCAGCAAGCTTCTTGATATTTTCCATATCCATAAAGTCGCTATCAGCGATTCGGTCAACCATCTCATAATTAAATTGGTCTTGTCCTGCCTCTACCGGGGTATGCGTCGTGAATATGCATTTGGAACGAACAATTGGTAAATCATACCGTGACTCCCCAGGTCTCAAGTCCCTTCTTTGATAAGCATGCCTATTCAGAAGCTCCAAAGCCAAAAGTGCTGAGTGACCTTCATTCATGTGATGTTTTCTAATATTGAACCCAAGTGCCTGAAGCATCCTGACCCCCCCTACCCCTAGCACGATTTCTTGCTTAAAACGATATTCTGCATCCTTACCATATAAAAAATGCGTAATTTCCCGGTCTTCGATACTATTCTCTGGCAGGTCGGTATCAAGCAAAATAACCGGGACTTCAGTCCCTGCCAAACCCTTGACTCTATATAACCATGCACCTACCCAGACAATCCTTCTTTCAATTTGCACTCCAACTTTGGCAGAAACCATTTCCGTATATAAAAATGGCTCCCAAATGTCAGGCAATTCTATCTGTCTTCCGAGACTATCAATTTTTTGCTGGAAATAGCCTGCCCGACTTACCAAAGTTACACCTATCATTGGTAAGGAGAGATCAGCAGCAGAGCGTAAAGTATCCCCAGCTAAAACACCCAATCCACCTGCATAAGTCGGTATATTCGCTTCCAGTGCGATTTCCATTGAAAAATACGCAATCCGTTCATCACCTGTGAATTCATGTAGCATTTGTCTACTCTTTAAAAGGTTGAATCAACTTGCACTTTGAGCCAACTTTGCAAGGCTTTTTTATATAGCTGACGTTGCATTGTCTAACAAATTATCCGGCAATACCTGAGATTGCTTAGTTTGAGTTATCCATGTTTCAGGCAGTCCATTTCCATTCTTTTATTTCGGGCATATCTTCTCCGTGTTCGTGAATATAACGCTGATGGTCAATCAGCTTGTCACTTAAAAATTGTTTCATATAGGCCGCTTTATGGCTAAGGGAAGGCACCCGATCGATTACATCCCCGACAAGATGGAAACGATCAAGCTGATTTAACACAACCATATCAAATGGAGTTGTAGTCGTTCCATTTTCCTTATAACCACGGACATGGATATTGTCATGGTTTGTTCGACGATAGATCAGCCTGTGAATGAGCCAAGGATAACCATGAAATGCAAAAATAACAGGTTTGTCTTTTGTAAAGACCAAATCAAATTCTTCGTCTGTAAGTCCATGAGGATGCATGTAATGTGGTTGAAGCTTCATTAGGTCAACAATGTTTACAACCCTAACTTTTAATTCGGGAAAATGAAATCTCAATATCTTTACTGCGGCCAAGGTCTCAAGCGTTGGGACATCGCCCGCACAGGCCATCACCACATCGGGCTCCGAGTTTTGATCATTACTTGCCCATCCCCAAATCCCTAGTCCGGAAGAGCAATGTTTAATGGCCGAATCCATATCTAGCCATTGAAGTTCCGATTGCTTCCCAGCTATTACGACATTTATATAGTTTCGACTTTTAAGACAATGATCTGTAACAGATAAGAGGGTATTGGCATCCGGAGGTAGATAAACTCTTACAACGTCAGCTTTTTTGTTCATGACATGATCGATAAATCCTGGATTCTGATGACTTAGTCCATTATGATCCTGTCTCCAAACGTGAGATGAAAGCAGGTAGTTCAAAGATGCAATCGGACGCCTCCAGGATATATCGTTGCATACGGATAACCATTTGGCATGCTGGTTAAACATTGAATCAATTATATGAATAAATGCTTCGTAACATGAAAAGAATCCATGCCTACCTGATAACAAATACCCCTCTAACCAGCCTTCGCACTGATGCTCACTGAGCATTTCCATCACCCTTCCATCAGGCTTAACATGATCGTCAATTGAGATTATTTTTGCAGTTGAAGTGCGATCGGTAACCTCAAACAAAGCATTCCAGCGATTAGAGTTGGTTTCGTCAGGGCTGAATATCCTGAAATTCCTTGATTCTTTATTTAGCGCCATGATGTCGCGAAGATACGCTCCCTGGATTCTAGTGGATTCTGCAAACGCATCACCAGGTGCCTCAACAGGAACAGCATACTCCGTAAAATCAGGCATCCTAAGATCTTTCAATAACACGCCACCATTAGCATGTGGATTTGATCCCATACGGCGATTACCAATAGGAGCCAACTCGGCTAGTTCCGTCAATAGTCTTCCTGATTTGTCAAAAAGCTTTTCTGGATGGTAACTTTTTAACCAATTTTCTAAAATTGCCAGATGTCCTGGATTACTCTCAAGATCCGTAACAGGGACCTGATGCGAACGGAAAGTATTTTCAACAGGCTTTCCATCTACCTCGGTTGGCCCCGTCCACCCCTTGGGTGACCTAAGTATGATCATGGGCCATAATGACCTTTCTTTAAACCCGTTTTTCCTTGAATCCTGTTGAATCTTGCTGATTTCCAAAATGGCTGCATCAAGCGCCGCAGCCATCAACTGATGCATGGAATTTGGATCATCCCCTTCGACAAAATATGGCAAATAGCCATAGCCTAAAAACAAGGACTCTAATTCCTGATGCGAGATACGAGCCAAAACGGTTGGGCCGGCAATCTTGTACCCGTTCAAATGAAGAATTGGCAGCACGGCGCCATCGTGCTCCGGATTAAGGAACTTATTGGAATGCCAACTTGTAGCCAATGGCCCGGTTTCAGCCTCGCCATCACCCACAACGCAGCAAGCTATTAGATCCGGATTATCGAAAACGGCTCCATATGCATGAGAAAGTGAGTAGCCAAGCTCGCCACCTTCGTGAATCGACCCTGGCGTTTCCGCTGCAACATGGCTAGGTATGCCTCCAGGAAAAGAAAATTGTTTGAAAAGTTTCTTCATTCCAGATTTATCTAATGAAACATTTGGATATATCTCGCTGTAGGTGCCTTCAAGATAGGTGTTTGCGACCAATGCAGGGCCTCCATGCCCGGGACCTGCTACATAAATCATATTTAGATCAAACTCTTTGATTAACCTATTTAGATGCACATAAATAAAATTCAAGCCGGGAGATGTACCCCAATGTCCGAGTAAACGTGGTTTGACATGGGAAATTGTTAATGGCTCTTCAAGAAGCGGATTATCCAAAAGATAGATCTGACCAACCGACAAATAATTTGCCGCTTGCCAATAAGCATTTATCTTTCTCAACATTGACTTTGATAACGTACTCTTTTTTAACTTGTGACGCTTAATTTTCATTACTTTGCCTTTGGACTTTATAGCGAATATAGTTTCAACATCATGGCTAACATTAATTCTTCATCGGTTGGGATTACTAAAACGCGAACTTTAGAATTTTGAGTAGAAATTGTCAGTCTATTATTACTATTTTGTTGAAGATCAATTTCCAAACCAAGGAAATCCATACCAGTACATATCCTTTCACGGATAATGGAACAGTTCTGACCAATTCCACCCGAAAAAACCAATGTGTCTATCCCTCCCAATGATGCTGTATAGGCTCCGATCTGTTTTTTGATTTGATAGCAAAATAAGGAGACAGCCTCAGCAGCCCTGACATCGTTATTTTCTAATTCCAAAAGATCCTTCATGTCAGAGGTCGTTCCTGAAATCCCTAACAATCCAGATTCGAAATTAATCATATTATTGATCTGATCGATTGTTAACCTTTCCTGTTTCATTAAAAAGGTAATCAATCCAGGATCAATATCTCCTGAACGGGTACTCATCATTACCCCACTGCTAGGTGTAAAACCCATGCTTGTATCAACAGGTTGTCCAGAAAATACTGCAGCAAGACTTGCTCCATTACCAAGATGAGCAAGAATGATGCGGCCATTGGAAACCTTGGTCCCAAAAAGCTCCAAGAGCCTGTCCATCAGGAACTGGTAAGATATGCCATGAAATCCAAAACGTCTAAGGCCTTTCTCCCAATAAGCTCTTGGAACAGCCAGCATCTGAGAAACTTTTGGTAAGTTAAAATGGAAAGACGTATCGAAAAAAGCAACCTGTTTGGAATTTGGAAAAACATGAAGCAATCTAGATATAAGTAGGACCTCATTTGGCATATGCTCAGGATCATATGGGAAGAGTTTTTCTAACTCTTTTAAAACGTCCGGCGTAATTAATTCAGGTTGATCATACAATGAACCGCCATGAACGACGCGATGGCCAATCGCATTAAATTCATAATTTATGTACTCATGTTTTAACCAGTCTGAAAAAAAATCAATTGCGCTACTGAAGTTTGTACATTGAATCGCAGAAGAATGTTCATCGTGATTCTTACCGTCGCGATGGAAGTTCTTTACTACAAATCTCACATTGGGCAAGCCAATTCGCTCGATCTCGCCTGAATGCAGCCTTAATAAACGCTTACCTTCTTCAAACACTGCAAACTTTATGCTTGAAGATCCCGCATTTATTGTTAATAGGGTCATATCCTTTTTCTATCTACAAGATTAAGAAATCAGCAACTGGTTTGAAATGGGCCTTCTAACTTCACCAACTCTCACCTTTCTGATTATGGGTCAGTTTGAAGTATTTAATATTGATTAAAATCAAAGTGCCAACTCCAACATTAAGTTTTTATCATTTCAACCGATAAATAGCTCATAGCATCATTAAATAAATTTTCATTCTCGATTTTTTATCAATGCTGCGTTATTTTGACTAAATTTAATTTTTTTAAATTCTAGGAGATTTCCATATTTTATAAGGAGTATTAATCATGGCCTCAGTAATTAACACCAATATCAATTCATTGAATGCTCAGATGAATCTGTCCAAGTCACAAGATGCCTTGAGCACATCCATCGAGCGTTTGTCCTCGGGATTACGTATCAACAGTGCGAAGGACGATGCTGCCGGTTTGGCGATCGCAACCCGCATGAC
>CAIPBJ010000107.1 GCA_903863255.1 uncultured Methylophilaceae bacterium | reverse complement strand
TGTTAAGGACTTTAATTGTTGTTAAGGACTTTAATTGTCAGGAACAAATACATCAATTGCCTGGCATTAATTTCTGCTTTTTTCATCAGAAGTCACTTATGGAAGTTACGGTATTATTTAGAGATAGACAAAGCCATTTTCTATTCCCAACAAACTTACGAGTTAAAAGTTCATCTTTAAGATCACCTCAACATCTTTTATCAAAAGGCTTTATTCGAAAAGAAGCATTTATTTATGAATTAACATACTCACTAAATCTTTCTGATGAGTTTCTGTATGCGAATAAACAAGAATTAGATAAACATCTAACGATTATGGAGAGAACAAAACTATCCAATACCCTGACTCCAATATCACTGAATCCACTTATTACTAACCTACTAATTCTTTGGTTGTTTCAAAATTGGGATTGCTTTTTGTCATCATATCGATGGCAATACGTAATGCATTCATCAAAAACAGACAATCATTTAATGCTAAATTTAAACAATAGTTTTGGAAGTAAAACTATTCATAGGGCAATTTGCATTGATTTTTTAGAAAAGAGCGTCAATTCAAGTAGAACTGATTTTTGGATAGCACATCCAAAATCATGCAGATGGCTTATTAAATACGATACAAACTGGTTTAATTCAAAACTTCCAAAGTTGAAAACCATGCTAACTTATAAGCAAATGGATTTGTATTAAAAAATAATGTTAAGGACTTTAATTGCTTGTTAAGGACTTTAATTGTTGTTAAGGACTTTAATTGTCAGGAACAATTAGTAGTATTTGAAACTTTTTATTAGTAGCACTCTCTAATGGAGAGTGCTAAAATAACTTTTATGGATGATAAATCAAATATGACAAATGCTTTAACGTTGCCATCGGTTGCTGCTGTTGATAGCCTGGATCATTACATGCGGTCCATTAAGGCATTTCCGGTCCTGACTGCGGAAGAGGAATACGACTTCGCAATCAGGCTTAAGAAGCATAATGACCTGGAAGCTGCTAAACAACTGATCATGTCTCATTTGAGACTTGTAGCCAGCATTGCAAGAAGTTATTCGGGATACGGATTACCACAATCTGATTTGATTCAGGAAGGCAATATCGGCTTAATGAAAGCCGTTAAGCGATTCGATCCTGACAGAGGGGTGAGACTGGTTTCTTTTGCCATGCACTGGATCAAAGCTGAAATTCATGAATATATAATTCGCAATTGGCGCCTGGTGAAGGTTGCGACAACGAAAGCGCAACGTAAGTTATTCTTTAATCTACGCAGCATGAAACAAACAACCGGTACGCTTCAGGCTGAAGAAATCGATCATATCGCCCGTGAACTCAAAGTAAAACCTGAGGAAGTGGTTGAAATGGAAGCGCGTTTGGGAAATCATGAGATTTCTTTGGAAGGTAACTCGGATGAGGACAATGAGGATAATTTTAGTCCCATTGCCTACCTAGCCGATCAAAAACCCGAACCTTCCGAGTTACTTGCTAACTTGGAATTTGAACACATGCAAACGACTGGATTAGAAGAAGCATTGGCCAGTCTTGACGATAGAAGTCGTCGCATTGTCCAGGCAAGATGGCTGCAGGAAGGAAACAACACGACACTTCATGATTTGGCTGCTGAGTTTGGTGTTTCGGCTGAAAGAATAAGACAAATCGAACAAAAAGCAATGGCTAAGATGAAAGAACAATTAAGCTATACAGCTTAAAACAATAAATAAAAGGCTGCGATTGCAGCCTTTTTTTATGAAAAGAATATCACCGACAAAGCGCTAATCCAAGACCAAACAATCAGTACAACCACCATTGTCAGTGGCAAATTCTCAAATGTAAAATACGATTTCATTACGTTTCCTTACTTACTAAGATTCAATTTTATTATGACTTGGATTCTGTTTCAACTGGTTAAAAGGAATCATGGCATCATCATCGTCCATTAGTATCCGATAGGCAGGGCCTTCCATATCGTCATACTGGCCGCTTTTTATTGCCCATAAGATACCAAAAGCAGCCAATCCAATAAATATAAGTGCAATTCCCAATTGAAAGAAGATGGCATTGTGGGTCATGCTACCTTCTCTTCAATTATGGTTCCATCGAACATCAATGCATTATTGATATGCAGCTTAAGGACCTGCAGGTCCGCAATCTGATCGTGAATGCTCTTTTCGATACCCTCCAGTTCGCCTATTCGATCTTCTAGCGTATCTGTCGCCTTATATATCCGTTTGATACTCTCCAGGCGTCGGCGAAGCTGCAACTGATGCTCCCTTACCTGCGACTCCATCGGTGAGATGATTGCTTTCAGCCAACTTTCAACATCGCGATTAGCAATTTCAAATACGTGCATGACTCGACTGGCTAACGTCTCGAAAAACTTCGAGGTCAACGACATTTTTTCAGTCGTAATCATATTCAATGCGGTATTGAATTGTTCCTTATACGCCCTCTCAAGTTTAGCCAGTTCTTTTTGATACCGTAATGTAGAGAATAATGGCGGCTTGACTTCACGCAGACCATGTTCCGCAGAAAATTTCTCATACATGGCATCCATCATTTTCTTGATCTCATCAATCTGGTAATCCGAGTTCAATAATCTTTTCTTGATATCCACAAAAAAATCGTCCATTGCATTGACAATTGTTTTTGTGAAATTAGCAGCAATCATGCTATCTCGAGTCACCTTTACCTGCGATCTCAACGCTTCCATGCCAAGCAAAGTAAACAATTGGTTAGCCTGTTGAGAAAACACGCTTCGTAAGGCCTGGAATCTCTGGAGACCCTTCTCAAAATTCTCCTTATCGACTTTAACCTTGTTCATCATATGCTCTACAACATCTTCATTTTTACCTCGAAGACCCTTCAGCTCCTCAAGTTGTTCCAATAAAGCTTTGACACGACTTTCAAGCAGAATTTGAGAATTCTGGATCAAATCCTCAATCTCCCCTTTGGTGTTTTCCCTCACTATCTCTTTTTTAGAAAACATCAATTCATCGGACAATGCTTTTTCGAGAGCAGGCAATCTACTTTTCTGTAGCAATGCATCATCGCCATTGACTCTAGCCAAAAGACCTTTCTGTGCAGAAATTGGGAAAATCTGACTGGCATCCAACCCAAGCAAGTCCGCGCTTGTATTGACTTGCTTCACGATTTCCATTTCTATCTCATTTTCGTCTTTCAGTTCATCCCAAAGACCATCAATCTTATTAAGGACTGCTATGCGACCCTTTTGTTTCCACCTTGAACCACTAATAAATTGACGCCAGACGTCACACTCAGATTTCGTCACCCCGGTATCGGCTGCTAAAATAAACAAGACTGCATGAGCGTTTGGAAGCATATTAAGAGTCAGTTCAGGTTCGGTCCCAACCGCATTTAGTCCTGGGGTGTCCAGTATGACCAACCCTTGCTCCAGCAATGGATGCGGGAAGTTAATAATTGCATATCGCCAGCATGGGATATCTATACTTCCATCGCTGTTTACATTCATCGCATCATCAGGACTGTTTGGATCGAATAAACCGTAAGTTTGTGCTTCAGCTACTGTGGCTCGTTTTGTTTGACTTACTTGCTTGAAGGCTTCGATCATGCTTTCACTATCATCGATGCTGAATTCAAAAACTTTCCATTCATCCGGGTAGCGCTTGTATTCTGTTGTCGTTACATCCGATATACGTGTTTCTATGGGAAGCAATTGCAATGAAGTGGGTTTAGTGGCGTCATATAGAAGCTCGGTTGGGCACATGGTAGTTCGACCAGCGCTTGACGGCAGGAGTCTTTGGCCGTAATCCGCGAAGAAAATAGCGTTAATGAGCTCTGATTTTCCCCTTGAAAACTCCGCTACGAATGCCACATTGAGCTTATCGTCACGCAGCCGATCAAGAAGCTGTTGAATACGCTGATCAATCTGAACATCATTGAGCTCTTGTTCATTCAACCAACTGCGATAATCACTAATGGTGTCTACTAAAGACTTTCTCCATTCAGTGTAAGCAGCAAACTGATGTTTGAGTTTGTTATCAGCCATAAAAATTCCTGATTACCTTTTAACTTGTGGATACTCTATCATGATTAAAAAAAAAATCAAATAAATCATGAACGTTATAAGCACTTTATGACGCAGATTGTCAAGATTATCAAATAAGCGGTCTATTTAATCTTGTTTTACACGTCGGGTTAATTTTTTCCGATTCTGATATCATTGACGTTTTGTAATACCTTATACCAAATGAGCGGTCTTAACCCAAATTCGCCAAAACCAATAATTATCCGCCTTCACCAGAAATCGCGCCTTTTGGAGATAGCATTCGACGACAACACTGAATGCCTGCTCTCCTGTGAATTTCTTCGCGTTTACTCACCATCAGCAGAAGTCCGTGGCCACGGAGCAGGTCAAGAAGTGCTCCAAGTCGGAAAGGAAGACGTCAATATTACTGGAATAGAACCAATAGGGCATTATGCGGTAAAGCTATCCTTTTCAGATGGTCATGACACCGGGCTTTATTCCTGGGATTACCTCTATGATCTTGCTAAGAATTATGAAGCGCTTTGGTTAGAATATATTGGCAAACTTGAAATGGCCGGGATTACCAGAAAACCCCCAAAGGAAAATACATGACTGAATCATCAAAAACTCATTTTGGCTTTCAATCGATTGATGAGGATAAAAAAGCTGAGAAAGTTGGCGAAGTTTTTCATTCCGTGGCAAAAAAATATGACCTGATGAACGACATTATGTCGCTTGGACTTCATCGCACATGGAAACAGTTTGCATTGAACGTGAGCGGTGTAAAAAAAGGAGATCACGTGCTAGACATTGCAGGCGGGAGTGGAGACCTCTCAAAACTGTTTGCCAAACGCGTGGGTGAGAACGGAAAGGTTTTTCTAACTGACATTAATGCTTCGATGCTGGCCGTTGGCCGAGACCGTGTGATTGATTCAGGCTTATCTGTCCCTGTCATTCAATGTGATGCAGAAAAGCTTCCTTTTCCTAACGATTATTTTGACTGTGTCATGGTCGCGTTTGGTTTAAGGAACATGACACATAAGGAAACAGCTTTGCTGGAAATGAACCGAGTACTTAAACCCGGAGGTCGGTTACTGGTCCTTGAATTTTCGGAGGTCTGGAAACCCCTTACGAAGCTTTATGATGTTTATTCATTCAAATTATTACCCCTAATGGGAAAAGTTTTCGCTAACGATCAGGATAGCTATCAGTATTTAGCTGAATCGATTCGAATGCATCCCAATCAGGAAACATTAAAAAACATGATGTTATCCGCAGGTTTCCATAAAGTGGATTATTACAATCTGGCAGCAGGGGTTGTTGCACTTCATAAAGGTTGGAAGATTTAGGAACCTATGTTCAAACCACTGCTTACCCGTTTCTTTCAAACCATTTTTTCTCAAAACAAGTGGGCTTATGTTCACTTAGCGCCTCATTGTGGAAAAAATATTCTTTTGACTGTTTCATCGCTTGAGATTAGGTTAACCATCCTTGAAGATGGGAGTTTAGCATCTGGAGGAGAAACAGCTGAACCCGATGCGACTATATCCATCCCTCTCAATACAACATTCAAATTGTTAGCAAAAGACCCGTCCGCAAGTTCAGAAATTCAACTTTCAGGCGACACGCAACTCGCATCTGATCTTGGAAAAGTTCTAAGCAACCTGAATTGGGACATTGAGGAAGATTTAAGCAAAGTCATCGGTGACGTTCCAGCGAATATGATCGTTGAATTTGGTCGTAAGGTATCAAAAGAAACCAAATCGAAGATTAGCAACATTACTGACATGCTCGCTGAATACTTGCAGGAAGAATATCCTCTTGTAGCCAAGAAAAGGAATGTCGATGCTTTTAACATCAATGTAGACATTTTACGGAATGATGTTGAACGACTGGAAAAACGATTATCGAAAATATCGGCTCATGTTGCTGACATGACTGACCTTGTCATTAAAAAGAAGAATGTTTGATGGGATTCATTAGATTAATAAAAATCCTGTTTGTAAGCCTTCGCTACGGTTTGGATGAGTTTTTCCTGTCTCACACCAAACTTCGACCACTTCAGAACATTCTGAATATCGTTTTATTTTTTCGCAACACCAGTCAACCTAGGAGTGAAAGGCTGAGACTGGGACTTGAAAAACTAGGACCGATTTTCGTTAAGTTTGGTCAGATGTTATCAACAAGAAGAGACCTTATTCCCATTGACATTGCTGATGAACTTGCAAAACTGCAAGATCGCGTGCCGCCTTTCCCCTATTCGGATGTTGAAAGGATCTTGTTTGAAACTTACGGCAAGCCTACAAATCAAGTATTTTCCGATTTTGATGAAACCCCGGTAGCCAGTGCCTCGGTAGCTCAGGTGCATTTTGCACACTTACCCGACGGAAGACCTGTTGCAGTCAAAATTCTTCGTCCTAATATTGAATTGATCATCCAGAACGACCTCAAGTTATTGGATACCGTTGCCTGGTTAATGGAATCCTTATGGTCCGATGGTAAAAGATTAAGACCCAGAGAAGTCGTCGCCGAGTTTGGCAAGCACGTCAAGTCAGAGCTCGACCTAATGCTTGAAGCAGCCAACTGTAGCCAACTTGGTAGAAATTTTGCCGATGCAAAACTTCTAATCGTCCCTGAAGTTTACTGGGACTGGTGTCAGGAGAGGGTCATGGTGATGGAACGCATGGATGGCATTCCCGTCAGTCAGGTTGAAATGCTAAGAAATATAGGTGTCGACATACCCAAGCTTGCACGTAACGGAGTAGAAATTTTCTTTACCCAGGTATTTAGAGACGGATTTTTTCATGCAGACATGCATCCAGGTAATGTGCAGGTAGCTCGAGATGGGCGCTATGTGGCTCTGGATTTTGGTATTATGGGCACGCTTACTGAGAATGATAAACAGTACCTTGCACGAAACTTCCTTGCATTCTTCCGTCGCGATTACAGAGAAGTTGCTCGAGCACACGTGGAGTCTGGTTGGGTCCCAATCGATACCAATGAAGCGGATTTTGAAAATGCGATACGTGCCGTATGCGAACCAATTTTCGATAAGCCTCTTTATGAAATTTCATTTGGGCGCGTTTTGCTGCGACTATTTCAAACATCGAGACGATTTAACATGCAAATTCAACCACAGTTAACGATGTTGCAAAAAACGCTGCTGAATGTTGAAGGCTTAGGTCGAGATTTGGATCCGAATCTGGATTTATGGAAAACGGCGAGACCCTTTCTTGAACGATGGATGTCTGAACAGATTGGTTGGCGTAGCATTTTTAAAAACCTGAAATCGGAATCCGCTAATTGGGCAGCAATCTTGCCCGCCCTTCCAAGAAAATTCGACGCCTATTTGACTTCCCAGACTTCCAACGATGTTTTGCAGAAGAAGCAGCTACAGGAACTGTATAACCAAAATAAAGTTCAACAAAACTTAATCACAATTTTGACAATCCTGTTAGCTGTTCTCGTTAGCATCGACATTTACAAAAGTTTTACTAGCTAAGCTGAAGGGTCGGGCACCCCTATAATATGCTTTGCACGATCCACGTCGACCCTTAAAAATTCAGCAATATCCCGGTAATCGTCCGGAAGTGCCGCATCATCCCAACCATTGGCCGAGTGACGCGCTAGATTAACTGCAAACATCACATTCTTCACGCGATGCTCATTCAATGACTCTTCGTTGATTAGTTGCGAAAGAAGCGGTGGCAATTGAAAAGCTTCAATCAGTTCTTTTTGCAAGTCTATCAATTTAAAACCCAAAACATCCATTTGAACATTCTTGCTACGCAGGGATTTATCAGCATGCTGTATGGATACTATTGTATTCATCTTGTCTGGCGCAAAACACCACATAAGCATTTCCGACAAGTCATGCAATAAGGCAGCTATTCTGACCTCCTCAGCATGAAGATCCTTGTGAAGTGCCGCCCAATCGGCCGCAAAATGAGCTGCGCGATGTGCACGTTTGATCAATCTTAATAAGTTTGTAAGCGCAACCAGATTTGACTTAAGTAAATCTTCCACTAGCAGGTCCGTGGGTAGCTTTGTGAAAAATGCATTGGTGCCCATCATGAGTATTGCTTGCTCAACCTGAATAAGGTCCTGCAATTGGTTTCTACCTTTGTTTTTCTGGGAATAGCTAAGAATCTGAAATATCATAAAGGGATCATTGATCACCACCAAAGCAATTGCCCTTGCGCTTAACTTATTCTCATCTTCTTTAAGCCGCGCAAGTTCTCTGGCTGTACTTTTCAAAACAGGAATTTTTGTTTTACTTAAACAATCAATCCATGATGAAATATCATTAAAATTTGATTCCATTGAAGATCTCCTCATATACCGGCACGTTAATCCATAATAGACATTTTCGAACCTTAGATAAGAGAGGTAAAAGTCATGCAATTAATTAGATATAACTACCTCTTTCTCACTGCAATTTGCTAAAATTAATCAAATTGTTTCTCTTAGCTGAAGGGCCCTAAACTTGTTGCTTTGGTTTGTAATAGCGTATTGGATCGTTTCTGTTGGAATTGGGCTTTGGGCTGCAAGCAAAGTTCATAACACAAAGGATTTTGCGATCGCAGGTAGACACTTACCTTTTTATATGGTCACGGCTACGGTATTTGCTACTTGGTTTGGCTCGGAAACGGTGCTAGGCATCCCGGCCACCTTCTTGCAAGAGGGCCTTCACGGGGTCGTTGCCGACCCTTTTGGTTCATCGCTTTGCCTGATATTGGTTGGTTTGTTTTTTGCCGCTCCCCTCTATCGAATGAATCTCCTGACTATTGGTGACTTCTACAAGAAACGATTTGGTAGAAAAGTTGAAGTGCTCACCACCGTGGCCATAGTTATCTCTTATTTAGGATGGGTTGGTGCCCAAATTACTGCGCTGGGACTGGTATTCAATGTGGTCTCCCTAGGCGCAATTAGTAAGCTAACCGGCATGATAATAGGGTCCGGTACTATCCTGATCTATACGATATTTGGTGGGATGTGGGCTGTTGCCGTTACGGACCTGCTTCAGATGATCATCATTTGCATTGGTATGCTCTATATTGGCAATGAAGTTAGCTCCATGGTTGGCGGGGTTGGCGCTGTCGTTCATGATGCAAGCAAAGCAGGAAAATTCAGTTTCTGGCCCTCCCCGGATGTTAAGGAAATAATTGCATTCGCGGCATCATGGATCACAATGATGCTTGGATCCATTCCACAACAGGATGTATTTCAACGCGTACAGTCCTCAAAGACCATTAGAATTGCCGTATGGGCCTCGGTTTTGGGGGGAAGCCTGTATTTCGTCTTTGCTTTCGTCCCGATGTTTCTTGCTTATTCAGCTAAATTAATCGATCCAAAATTAGTCTCGGACTTAATTGACACGGATCCACAAATGATTTTGCCCACTCTGGTTCTAAGGCATGCCCCCTTGTTTGCACAAGTAATGTTCTTTGGAGCAT
The DNA here is from genome assembly GCA_903863255.1 of uncultured Methylophilaceae bacterium. GTDB lineage: Bacteria > Pseudomonadota > Gammaproteobacteria > Burkholderiales > Methylophilaceae > CAIPBJ01. The sequence goes on along the minus strand of CAIPBJ010000107.1, from coordinate 18,210 downwards.
TGCTGTCTGCGATTAAGAGCTGTGCATCTGCAACATTATTGGCCCCATCTGTCACGTTCACCGAAAACATTCTTAAGCCGATGATGCCCAGCATGTCTGATAGAGAACTTCTCAGATGGATGCGAATCGTTACATTAACCTTTACTTTCATGGTCACTCTCTATGCCATCAACTCAAAACTAAGCATATTTAAGATGGTTGAGAACGCTTATCAGATCACATTGGTAATGGCATTTATTCCATTATCTTTTGGTATATATTGGAATCGTGCAACGAATCAAGGTGCACTGCTTTCTATTTTTATGGGATTAACTACGTGGCTTGCGGTACTAATTGCAGGTCCGAACGACCCTTTCATACCAGCTCAATTTTCTGGGCTTATAGCGAGTGCTTTGGGTATGGTGCTCGGATCTTTACTGCCCAATTTCATCGGGCATGAAATCAATATTGGCGGGCGCAATCACTTGGCAAGTCACGCTTCCCATGTTCACACACCGAACCCGCACAGCAAATCGATTGAAAATTAACACCTTTACCGGCACCAATATAGCTACTTTCGATTCTCTCTAACGATCGAGTTTTTCCGCCAATTGATACTACTTGTACTTTTGGTGCACAAATACTTTTTTAGTGCGTTACCACTCTTTTAATCCAGGATACAGCTATTGCAACTCCTATTGGTAAAAGCGCGCCCAAAGCGGATGACAGAAGTAAATCTGATAGATCAATATCCATAATTGCCCCCTTGTTGTATTTTTTAATACTAAAAGCAACAGTTATGCCAACATGCATGCCAGAAACTCGATCAATTCTGACAACTGGGACAATAGAAGGTTGAACGCTGTCCCTGTTTAATTACCTGAATTTCAGTAGCGCAGATTTTGCACGCTTGGCCTACCCTTCCATATACAAAGTATTCTTGCTGAAAATACCCTGGATTACCATCGGCTCCAAAAAAATCCCTCAAACTGCTTCCGCCTGCTTGAATAGCTTCAATTAAAGTATCCTTGATTTCATTCACTAGCCTAGTCGTTTGGATCCTGCTTAACTTATTTGCCGAGATTCTAGGATCCAACCTCGATCTAAAAAGGGATTCATTAGCATAAATATTTCCCACACCGACGACCACATGACTGTCCATAATAGTATTTTTTATGGCGGTTGTGTGGCCATTTAGTTTCTTCTTCAAATATTCTTCATTAAATTCTTCGCTTAAGGGCTCAGGTCCGAGCGATTGAAAAAGCCTATGATCATCGGGAACGCCTGAAGTCCAAAGCACTGCTCCAAATCGCCTTGGGTCCCGAAACCTCAATACACGATCATCATTGAATTGAATATCAAAATGATCATGTTTTTCAGCCTCTTGCGCATTGTCAAGCAGACATATTCTTCCAGACATACCCAAATGCAGGATTAAAAACCCATTTTCGAATTTCGCCAATATATACTTGGCACGCCGATTCAAAGCCAATAATTGCTTGTTCTGCAGTGTTTCAGGAAGATGGTCTGGAATTGGCCATCTAAGATTTGAATTTCTTATTTTGACTGATGCGACAGAACATCCCACAAGAGATGCAATTCCTCGCATTGTAATTTCCACTTCTGGAAGTTCTGGCATCCTGAAGTTCTATCATTTACCCATATTTACAGGGGGATTTAATAAGTTGAATCCAATGTCATTCGCTACATGATAGAGCAGTCCTTCGTCAGGCCTACCCAACAAGAGTTCTGGTGCTTCCTGTATCTTGTCAAAATGCACTTTCTTTCCATCTTTGAGTTTTACCTCAAAAGAGGGATAGGTTGCCTTATGGTCTGGCGTATACTGTTCGACCTCTTGCACACTCATGTTTCGCCAGTAAGCATCAAACCATTCATTCATCTCATTTTGGTTCGGCTTCGCTTTTTCAGTAGACGCTTTCCATTTGCCATCCACCAGGTCAACGTTTAGTCTCACATCCTGCCATTGTTCAAGATTTGAGAAATCAAAACCGACGATCTCTTCTTTTGGTCGCATCGGATTTTTATCGATAAACTCTGAAACCTGCATTTGAGCCGATTCGGAGTAACTTGAAGACAACAGATACACATTGCCTTTGTAAGCCACGTATTGTTCAGATGTAACAGGATTGAATGTACCAAATAAGAACTCTTCATTATCAAGCTTGAGTTTTAACTTTGGTTGATCCAACCCGAAGCGAGTTAGATCATTAGCTGGAAATTTCGAGGTGCTTTTAGCAGCAACGATTGACATCAGGCGCTGAACAGCAATCTGGTCAGCGCGAGCACTAAAAGGTTGCTTGATATACCAAAATCCTTCTTTCTTCTCAAACGAAACAGACGCTTTTGCCGGAAAATCAATTTGGATATTGGAGAAGGAACTTAGTTTAAGATCGCAAAGTTCGTAACTTTTTTCAGCTTGCTGCTCCTGCTTCGGATGAAAATATAAAAACGCACCGAGGCCCAATACTATGACCAACAACCCTAAATTAAGAAGCCAACGTGATTTCAAATGATGCCCTTTCTTTTAAGCTTTTCTTCGTTTTAACCAAATCAATACACCGGCGACCAACAACCCAAGCGGTATGAAGAATTGGAATCCATGAAAAACAGTCCAAGCAATAATGAAATGTTTGGTGCCAGTCGGAATCGTTACATTGACATCCTTGATTGGCATCGGTTGTATTGTGATCAGATTATCGTCTCCGGCTAACCAGTTAACGATATTAATCCCCAAATCAAGATTACCTCCGTTGGCTACAAATGTGTTCGATAGAAAGTTGGCGTTACCAACCACTACAACACGCTGTCCTTTGTTGCCATAGGTTCTCTCGAGCGCCACGGCAATATTGATCGGCCCGGGTGTATCTTCTTTAGAATCAAATTTCGCCTTGCTGTCCTTTTTGGAATATTCATCTTTGTTTGTTTCAAACCATCCATTAGGAGCCACATCTATCAAATTACTGACTTTCCATCCGTTGTCAAATGTCCCCTGGGCGGAAATTTTCAGGGCTTCTGGGAACAAGGTCCTCAGCATGAAGTTCTTTGTAATAGCATGATCGCCATATGCGCTTGCAAATGCCACCTTAGGATCTGCTCCATATTGAGCAGCAGTACCATCTATCACCATGCCTGGCTTAACTTCCAATCCGATATAATCTGCAATCTCCTTAAGGCCGTGCAGGTTCTCGTCATCCAGCAACCAGAGAAGATTCCCTCCTGAAATCAAATAATCTTTGATTTTCTTGACTTCAATTGGACTCACATCAATTTGTGGCCCTGCTATGACCAACATTGCACCGTTACTTGGAACCGCCTGCGCTATGGTTAAGTCAGGGTTAGACAATTTGAAACCCTTGGACTCAAGCTGCTTGCCAAATTCACCTAGATCATAATTTTTGATCCCTATAAGGTTATGTTCACCGTGACCATCTAGATACATAACCGGCCGGTTATGCGTTCTAGATAGCCTGACAAATAGATTAGTTAATTCCTGTTCGGCATAAGGCGGAAGTAAATGTTCACTTCGCTTCTGGTACTCGACGACCATCTCTCCTTCGGCCTTGATTCCTGCCTCTTGTGCAAGTTTAGGTTGCTCTGCGGGACTTACAAAGACAAGCTTAATGTCAGGTTTCGATCGTTGGAATCGGGCAATGAAATTACTGACCCCCTTTCTATAAGTCTCTCCATTCGAAGTATTGTCTTCGGAAGCAAAAACCGTCAAGTAAACAGGCTCTTTCATTTGTTTCAGCACATTGATACTGCCTTGTGTCAGCGTATTCCTATTGCTCTGGGTTATATCCCTCGAAAAATGATATTGGTGAGTCAGGTAGCCAATCAAAAACACAAGTACTATAAACAGCAAAACAAATAAGCTGTTTTGCATAAATAATTGGAAGCGAAGTTTGCGATTAATTTTCATATATTAGTTTCCGATAATCCAACAGTTAACCGCGTAAACGGTCAGCATCAAGACGTCTTATCGTTAAAGTCAAAAATGTAGTGATAAAAAGGACAAAATAGGCAATATCTGCTGTATCAATCAATCCACTGCCAAACGGCTGGAAATGCCTCATCAACGATATGTAACTTAATACACTTGAAGGGTCCCCAGCAAAAAACCTGTCAAGTATCAGTAATGCAAACAATGCGATGAAACTGAAGATGGCAGCAATAACTGGCTGCGCTGTAAGACTTGAAAAATAGAGCCCAAGAGCCGAAAAACTTGCCACTAGCAGCCACAATCCCATTACGTTAGAAAAAATATAGCCAAAATCCACATCGGACCAAATATCCAGTGTCGAAAGCATTGCAGCGATTAAGACCACCAGAATACTTAAAAATGAAACAAGCCCCAGAAACTTGCCAACGACAATTTCGCTAATCGATAATGGTGCGCTAAATAAAAACGGTAACGTTTGACTTCTCCGCTCCTCGCTTATCAGTCTCATAGATAGAAGTGGAACGGCAAAGAGCATAATGAATGACGCCAATCCAAAAACACTTTGCCCCACAAATTGTGTGACGCCTGTTCTTTCTGCAGGCCTGATGGCTCCAGACATCACATCAAAATACTGGTTCACACCGTTAAGGTAATAAGTACCAAATGCGAATTGCAAAAGTGCTAAGATCACCCAACCCATGGGAGAAGCAAACAAACTTTTTAACTCTTTTCTCGCTATATTCAGAATCATGAAAAAAACTTTCTGTTAATAATCCAAAATTTAAAAACCTATTGAGTCAACTGGACAAATACATCTTCAAGACTAGTTTGATCCGGATTAATTTGATATAAACCCCAGCCCTTTTCCACTGAAATTCTCACGATGTCCTCAGAAGGCATCTTTTCAGGAGTATATTTCAACCGAATTAATCCATTCTGGATCATTTCGACATCCGTAATGCCATCCACCTTTAATAGTTCATCTTTGGAGGGAGGGCGCAACATGCCAACGATTAATTTATTACCTTGACGGTAATGCTTAAGGTCCTCAATGGAACTGTTATAGACTAATTTGCCTTGGCTAATAATCTGCACATGATTACAGACCATTTCAACCTCAGGAAGAATATGAGTTGAGAATATAACGCTGTGATCCATCCCAATCTCTTTAATCAGATCGCGAATGTCTATGATTTGGGCAGGATCCAATCCGACCGTTGGCTCGTCAAGAATCACCACCATCGGACTGTGAATTATTGCTTGCGCAATTCCAACACGTTGTTGATACCCATTCGATAGATTTTCAATAAGACGCTTACTCATATGCGACAGACCGCAGCGTTCCATCGCATTTTTAACTGCCTTTCCAATGCTTTTAGGGCTGACCCGATGCAATCTTGCAGCGATGGTTAGAAACTCTTCCACCGTGAACTCTTTGTATAGAGGTCGCATCTCAGGAAGGTATCCAATCAAAGCTTTCGCTTCACGAGGCGTTTCTATCATGTCAATTCCGCATATTTTGACGCTTCCTTTGCTTGGAGCCAAATTACCGGTCAACATTTTCATCGTGGTTGATTTTCCTGCACCATTTGGGCCTAAAAATCCGAGCACTTCACCTTTTTTTAGTTCGAAACTCACATCGCTAACCGCTTCACGGCCACCATAAATACGAGTTAAATTATTAGCCTCTACTGTTATTGTAGTCATAACGTATTCAAACACTCCCAATTTAGGCCTGTTAAATTAAAAAAACGCCTGACTAAAGTCAAGCGTTCAAATATTTTATATTATTATTTGAATATAAAAACTATTGGAAAGTTCACTCCAAAAAGCTATAGTCAGCGATCATTATGGATGAACTTGTAACAAGTGTCACGGACTAACCTATAATGACCCTTGCTAAATACGACTTGAAATAAATAATTTTGTACCGAGAAATGCTTAATGTTACTTCACACTAGAAATTTTAAACTAAAGACGTTGTTGGCTTCAATAATTTTGAGCATAACGACATTATCTTACTCCGCTGATAATTCAATAAACGAACCAACTGATCAAGGTGTCGAGCAGAACAAACCACTTTCTAAAGATGAATTTGCTTTTCGGTACCTGCTTGGAGAAATAGCAGGTCAAAGGGGCGACTACAGTCTCTCGAGCAACATTTTCTTCGATTTGGCAAAATCAGAGAGAGATCCAAGATTGGCTGAACGGGCAGTTAAAGTTGCTATATTCTCGCAAAATCTTCAAATCGCCATTCCTGCCACTCAACTATGGGTTGAATTGGATCCGGAATCAATCGATGCCCAGCAGGCTATCACCCAGCTGTATGTTACAACTGGCAATTTAAAAGAAGCTAAGCCACATTTGCAGAAACTTCTGGAAAAAGAAGACATTCGAGCCAACGGCTTTATGTATCTGAACGGCTTGCTTGCCCGCCAACCCGATAAGAACGAAGTATTAAAGTTAATTCAGGATTTGGCTTTACCCTACCCTTCCATTCCAGAGGCACATTTCAGCATTGCTCATGCCGCAAATCTGGCTGGGAAGAACGACATTGCGCTTAAAGAACTTGCCATCTGCGATAAATTACGTCCCGGTTGGGAAATTTGTGCCTTACAAAAAGGGGGGATTCTCTCTGAAGAATCACCATCCTCTGCTCTTGATTTTTATCGAGACTTTCTTTCTAAAAACCAAAACGCGAACGAGATTCGACTCTCGTATGCAAAGTTACTGGTCAATCAAAAGCGATTCAATGAAGCTAAACCGCAATTCATCACATTGATTAAGGCATCAAACGAAAATCCTGAGATCCTGGTTGTTGTTGGATTGCTATCTGTTCAGTCCAATGATTTTGCCGGAGCAGAAGATTATTTCAAAAGAGCATTGAACAATGGCTTTAAAGACAAGGATCAGTTGCTACTTTATCTGGGCCAGATTGCTGAAAAGAAGAAAGATGATCAACAAGCGCTCATCTGGTATAAACAAGTTCAACCTGGAGATCGCTATTTCGAGGCAAAACTCAATATTGCAAATGTAATTTCCAGGACTGACAGTGTGGATTCCGCTATTGAATCCCTGAACAATCTACCCGATATCTCCCCTGAACAATCAGCACTGGCTTTCCAGACTCAAGCAAATTTGCTGGTTCAAGCCAAACGATTTAAAGAGGCATTCGACTTGTTAGGCAAAGCAGTAACAACTATACCCAACACCCCTGACCTCTTATACGATTATGCTATGGCTGCAGAACGTATCAATGAATTGGATATCTCGGAAATGGAATTAAGGAAGCTTATAAAATTGAAGCCTGACTTTGCTCAAGCTTACAATGCTCTGGGATACTCGCTTGCTGACCGGAACCTTAAGCTGGAGGAGGCTAATCAGCTTATAGAAACAGCATTAACACTCAGTCCGAAAGACCACTATATTTTAGACAGCATGGGTTGGGTTCAATACAGATTGGGAAAGCTTGATAAGGCGTTGGAATTCCTAAAGCAGGCCTATTCCGAGCAAACCGATCCGGAAATTGCAGCGCACCTGGGTGAAGTTTTATGGCAACAGGGAAAACACGACGAGGCCATGCAGACTTGGGAGACTGCGTTAAAGGAATATCCAGACAATGAAACCCTTGTAAATACAGAAAAAAAATTCAAGCAGTAGTTCATGTCATTTTTACCACGAATACTCATCGCATTCCTTTTTCTAACGCTCGCCTCTTGTGCAAACCTCAGCACAAAAAACGAAGTTCAATCAGCGTCATTTCCTCCGAATGCTGAAGTGCACTTAGCCAGCATAGCCAACCTTCACAATTTCAACATAGAAGCCCGGATAGGAATCCAAACTCATGGGCATGGCATTTCTGGGAAACTTTATTGGCATCACTTAAACGCTGAAGACGAAATCACATTTTATTCCCCATTGGGAGCAAAGCTTGCCAGCATCATGAGCTCAGATACAGGGGCAATGCTAATAACAAATGACGGCAAAGTTTACGAATCCAAAGATGCTGAATCGTTAATAAAGGACAAACTTGGATGGAATCTCCCATTGATTTCTTTAGCAAACTGGGTATTAGGTAAGCCATCCATTGATAAAATAAACGCTTCTAAGTGGGATGCTGATGGCAAGCTGATGCAGCTAACACAGCTAGGTTGGAATATTCAATTCATTAACTATCAAGAAGTTGAAATGTATCAACTCCCGAATAAAATTAATCTATACAGCTCGGACATCAACGCAAAATTAGTCATCGATCGTTGGGAAACGCCATTCAATTTACAATCTTCAGATAATAATTCGAAAGAACTGTAACTTATGGAAAGTTTTGAACGATTCTTAGCGCCTGCCAAACTAAATCTTTTTCTTCATGTTGTTGGGAGAAGACCTGATGGATACCATCTGCTTCAAAGTGTGTTCTGCCTCATCGATTTATACGACAGCATCTATATAGACTCAAGGTCTGACGGAAAAATCGTACGCGTTAAAGAAATAGCAGGCGTTCACGAAGCAGACGATTTATGTGTAAAAGCTGCCTGGTTATTGAAAACGCATACTGGAAGTGCTTATGGTGCCAGTATCGCCGTAGAAAAGTGCATCCCACTAGGTGGAGGCTTGGGTGGCGGAAGCTCTGACGCAGCCACAGTGTTAATAGCGCTGAATAAACTCTGGAACACAAAATTATCTCGTAAAGAACTTATGGAATTAGGTCTCAAACTTGGGGCTGATGTTCCTTTTTTTATTTTTGGTAAAAATGCCTGGGTCGAAGGGATAGGAGAAAAAATTTCACCTATAAGTCTCTCACCTTCCTATTACGTATTAGCAACACCACAAATTAATATATCGACCCAACAAGTTTTTAGTTCAGAGGAATTGACAAGAAACACGATTCCCACGACAATAGCGGCCTTTTCAGAGTTACAGATAGGCAACTGCGTTAAAAACGATACGTTCCATAATGATCTTGAGCGTGTGGTTTCAAAGCAGTATCCAGCTGTGGAAAACTGTATCTCCTATTTAAAAAGATACGGTGCTGCACGGATGAGTGGTTCTGGAGCGACGGCATTTGTCAAGATTGACACGTTGGATGAAGCTATTGGGATAAAGGCAAATTTGCCAACTGAATTTTCTTCAATACCAGTTTTTTCTTATTTAGCTCGTGGTTTAAACGAACATCCGCTGTATAATTTGATTGCTGAAGAACAAGTTTAGTTTTTGGGGAGTCGCCAAGCTGGTTAAGGCACCGGATTTTGATTCCGGCATGCGAAGGTTCGAATCCTTCTTCCCCAGCCAACAATAAAGAGCGTGTAACGCATTACACGCTTTTATTTTTTTACATCAAAGGGAAACCGACTGTGGCCAAAGGCGACATGATGGTATTTACAGGCACTGCCAATCCTAGATTGGCGGAAGAGGTGGTGAAACATCTCGGGATGGAACTCGGCCGGGCAACTGTGGATCGCTTTAGTGATGGCGAAGTAATGATTGAGTTACTCGATAACGTTCGAGGTAAAGATGTGTTCGTACTTCAATCAACTTGCATGCCTACAAATGACAACTTAATGGAAGTGATGGTCATGGTAGACGCACTGAGACGCGCATCAGCTGGCCGAATCACAGCAGCTATTCCCTATTTGGGCTATTCACGTCAAGACAGGCGCCCACGATCGGCTCGAGTTGCCATATCAGCCAAAGTTGTAGCAAACATGCTAACAAGCGTTGGTGTAAACCGCCTACTTACAATGGACCTGCACTCCGATCAGATTCAAGGTTTCTTTGATATACCGGTTGATAATATATATGCATCCCCAGTTCTGCTGGGTGATTTGACTCAACAGCATCATCATAATCTTGTTGTGGTTTCCCCTGATGTCGGCGGAGTCGTCAGAGCAAGAGCACTAGCGAAACAAATGGGTTCCGATTTGGCAATTATAGATAAACGCAGACCAAAGCCAAATGTTGCTAAGGTAATGAACATCATTGGAGATGTAGCCGATCGAACATGCGTCATCATGGACGACATGGTTGATACTGCAAACACACTATGTGAGGCGGCAGCGGCATTGAAGAAAAATGGCGCGCTCAAAGTGGTGGCCTATTGTACTCATCCAGTACTTTCAGGATCAGCTATCGAGAGAATTAATGAATCCCAACTGGATGAATTGGTAGTGACTGACACCATCCCATTGCGAAAAGATGCTATCGAGTGTAAAAAAATCAGACAACTAAGCGTTGGTGAACTCATGGCTGAAACCATTCGTAGAATTAGCAACGAAGATTCGGTAAGTTCGTTATTTATGGATTAAGTTTTTTACCGGCATTTTGAATAATGCCGGATATAACCCTGTTATCTGGTCGCGGATAACAGTTTTTTAAGGAGTAGTAAAATGCAAATTGAAATCAATGCAGTAAAACGTGACGCAAAAGGAACGGGTGCGAGCCGCCGTCTTCGTCGCGCAGGGAAAGTTCCTGGAATTTTGTACGGAGCGGACAAGGATCCAATAAGTATCGAATTTGATCACAAATCTTTGTTTCTAGAGTTCCGTCATGAAGCATTTCATGCCTCAATTCTAACTTTAAACTTAGAGGGTAACAAGGAATCCGTTCTATTACGCGATTACCAGCTTCACCCAGTACGTAATACAATCCAACACATAGATTTCCAACGCGTCAGCGCATCTGAAAAAATCCACGTCAAAGTGCCATTCCATTTCATTAATGCAGATTTAGCTCCTGGCGTAAAACTTGGTGGTGGTATTGTTGCCCACATTTTGACAGAGGCCGATGTAAGCTGCCTGGCAAAAGATCTGCCTGAGTTTATTGAGGTCGACCTTGCAAACTTGGAAATGGGACACTCGATTCACCTATCTCATATTAAAGTTGCAAGTGGGGTTGAATTTGTTCAGTTAGCACACGGAAATGATGCCGCTGTGGCAAGTATTGCTAAAACTCGTGGTAGCGTTTCCTCTGAAGAATCTGAAACTCCAGCTGCGGAATAAATTTAATATCTTATCAATACGCGCGTTTCAGCATACTGAGGCGCGCGTATTTATTTTCATTCATCATAAAATATGAACGGGATCAAATTATTTGTCGGCTTAGGAAATCCAGGTACTGAATATGATAAAACAAGACACAATGCCGGATTTTGGTGGATCGATTATCTCTGCGAACAAACCTCCACAATCTTAAAATTTGAAAGTAAGTTTTTTGGCTTAGCCGGAAAGCTAAATATGCCGGGTGAGGAAGCTTGGTTATTGAAACCCAATACTTTCATGAATAATAGTGGCCGATCAGTATCCGCTTTATCTAGCTATTACAAAATACCTCATGACTCAATTTTGGTAGTTCATGATGAACTGGATTTACCGCCTGGGACTGTCAAACTCAAACTGGGTGGAGGTAATGGCGGCCACAATGGCCTGAAGGATATAAGCTCAAGTTTAAATACACAGCAATTCTGGAGACTCAGACTAGGCATTGGTCACCCAGGTGAAAGAAATGAAGTCGTTAATTTTGTATTACATGCACCAACCAAAAACGAGCTGACCGATATTCAAACAAATATTATAGAAAGCTCGTTAGTATTATCGCAATTGCTTAAAGGTAGTTTTGAAGAAGCAATGTTAAAGTTACATACAAAAAAGAATTGATGATCTTATTTTTAACTGGATTATCGAATGATAAGGATGGGGAAATAGAATGAAATGTGGAATTGTCGGTTTACCTAATGTTGGCAAATCAACGCTATTCAACGCCATCACTAGAGCTGGCATTGCAGCAGAGAATTATCCTTTTTGTACGATTGAGCCTAACATTGGCATTGTTGAAGTACCTGACCCTAGACTAAAACCACTGATAGAAATTGTAAATCCACAAAAGACACAACCTGCAATTGTAGAGTTTGTCGACATAGCTGGTCTTGTTGCGGGCGCGTCAAAAGGAGAAGGCCTGGGTAACAAGTTCCTTGCAAATATTCGTGAGACTGACGCTATTGCTCATGTCGTTCGATGTTTTGAGGACGGCAATGTTGTCCATGTGGCAGGAAAAGTTGACCCTTTATCGGATATTGAGGTTATCAATACCGAATTAGCTCTTGCCGACATGGAAACAATTGAAAAGACTCTCTCTCGTGAGAGTAAAAAAGCAAAGTCAGGTGATAAGGATGCAATTGCCCTTTGTGCAATTTTGGAAAAATCGCAAAAATGGCTGGATCAAGGTAATCCAATCCGAACACTTGGTCTAGACAATGATCAAATGCAACTTGTAAGACCGCTTTGCCTAATTACCGTAAAACCAGTCATGTATATTGCAAACGTTAACGAATCTGGATTTATAAACAACCCACATCTTGAAAGTCTTATCGAACTTGGAAAAGCTGAAAATGCACCCGTTGTTACCATTTGTGCAAAAATTGAAGCTGAAATTTCAGATTTGGAAGAGGATGACAAAGCACTTTTTCTTGAAGAAATGGGACTAGAAGAACCAGGTCTAAATAGAGTAATTCGAGCAGCCTACGATTTATTAGGATTGCAGACTTACTTTACAGCAGGAATAAAAGAAGTTCGCGCATGGACAATAAAAAAGGGATCTACGGCCCCTCAGGCTGCAGGTGTCATTCATACGGATTTTGAGCGTGGATTTATTCGTGCCGAAGTTATCTCGTATAACGAATTTGTTAAAAACAAAGGGGAACAAGGATCAAAAGAAGCAGGGAAAATGAGACTGGAAGGTAAAGATTATATCGTTCAAGACGGTGATGTTATGCATTTTAGGTTCAACGTTTAAATAACTTTTTTCTACATATTTTGACATTAGGCCGATATGAAAATAGAATGTCGGACTTTGCTAAAATATTAGCTTTATAAAGGGTGATGTAGCTCAGCTGGTTAGAGCACAGGATTCATAATCCTGGGGTCGAGGGTTCAAGTCCCCCCATCACCACCAATAACATCAAGGAGTTACGGTTAATGCTGTAACTCCTTTTTTCTTATGGGGCAACCATAATGTTTTAGGAACTAATTTTTGGTAAAAATAACGTATTAAATACATCTTACCTCCCTGACAGGGCTCTCTGGTATATCAGGAATGCTTAATTTCGTCTGAAAAACGGCTTCCATAGCCAAGGCCTCCTTGCTGTTGATCACAAGAACAGGCAGCACGGAAATCTCAACCCCAAGTAATTCTTTGTAGGTTTCAAAGATGGTTTTGGCCAGATCTTCAATCTTTTTTGAGGGCTCCTTCCATTTTACCCTTCCTCCACCCATGCGATAGAATTTACCGTATGCCTTTAGTAGCTTAGAATCCATCGAACGACCAAACACCCTCTGTTGCCATTCACGTATCCTTTGACGTCCTACATCACTCCCGCTAAAGACTGCCTGTGTAAGCTCCAATACAAGATAAAGCTTCCATCTTCCCAGAAAGGCAATGTATATAGACTTGGCGCCGGAGTTTCCACCAACAGCTTTTCGATTCAGGTATTCTTTCCACTCCCACCTTTGCTTAGAACGCCAGGACTCAGGATCGTTGCCATCCAAGAGATGCTTTCTGGCCTTATGTTCGACTTGGGTAAGTTCATACATTATGTCGGCACCCATTTTATTTTTCCCTAATTGTTGGATGGATTATCTTGTATTAATACATGTATTATTACTTGTGATACGCCATGACTCTATATCAATAATAGATATTATTTCAATATGTATTATTTATAAAACGAATTTTCTGATAGAAGTACTTGACAAATCAGTCTGTTAGTGATATACTATAAACGTATAACAATTCTTGTCTGTTTTATTATGAAAATCCACCTCCGCTCTGACACCCACCAGGAATTCCGCTTCCTCGACAGCCCGGACGACGGCCCCACCTCGGCAATGCATGAGGCGGACGTCACGATTCTGGCCGGGGATATCCATACTGGAACCAAGGCATTCGATTACGCGGGCATGCTGCTGAACGCCATTCCGGGTCACATCGTTTATGTGGCAGGTAATCACGAGTTCTACAGCTCGGATATCAACGAGGTCAGGCAGGATCTCAAGGAGCGCGCATCGGTTCATAAGGACCTGGTTACCGAGGGAGGATTACGGTTCCATTATTTGGAGAACTCAGAAGTGATCATCCAGGGTGTCAGGTTCTTGGGATGCACCCTTTGGACCGACTTCCTCCTCTTCGGCGAAGATAAGCAGAATAAGGCCTTTTTCCGAGCCATGATGGACCTGAACGACTTCCGCGTGATCTGGAACGGTGAGAAGCTCTTTCACCCAGAGAGCAGCGTCGTTCTTCACAAAGAGTCCGTCGCCTGGCTTGAGGAAAAATTCGCCGAGCCATTCGAAGGCAAGACCGTGGTCGTGACGCACCATGCGCCCAGCTTTGGTAGCGTGGTCCCTAAATACAAGGATGACCTCCTAAGCACGTGCTTTGCCAGCCGCCTGGACCATTTAATGGAAGTCCCGTGTTTATGGGTTCACGGACACATGCATGACAGCTCGGACTACGTGGTGACGGCAGCCAATGGCAACCAGTGCCGGGTCGTCTGTAACCCTCGTGGCTACCTCTTAAGGAAGGGCTGCTATGAGAATGACAATTGGAATCCTAATTTGATTATCGAGATATAGCCATGGCGATTAGAAAAGTATTGTTTACAAGTAAGTCTACAGCAGAAAGCAACATGGGCTGGCCAGACTGGGCGGTCATCTCGATAGGTGAATCGCAGGACCTTGGAGAAGCCAAGATCAAGCATGGCTGGCATTCCATCTTGAGGGTGTATTTCCATGACGTGACGACAGCAACCGTATACGAAGGTGACAAAAGGTTGATGAGCAATGGCCAAGCCTTGAAGATAGTCGATTTTGTTAAGGCTCTGCCAGATGAAATCGAAGGGATCCTGGTGCACTGCCAGGCGGGCATCAGCCGATCGGCGGCAGTGGCGAAATGGATTTGCGGGGAATATGGAGTCCCCTTTAACGCAAAGTACGAACACTATAACAAACACGTATATGGATTATTAATCGAAACCGGAAAGGAAGGACAACATGAGCAACAAGATCGAACTGCCAGAAATACCCTTTCCGGGGATCCCGGAGTGGCTGAAAAAGGCCAGGGAGAAGGTACGTCTGGATGAAGGCGAAAGAGAAAGTGAAGACGATTTCTTCGGAGTTACCATCGTCAAAAGCGTGGCTGACGAATCCGAAGATACCTTCGAATTCCAGGACTACCTGGATAAGGACGTAAATAGTTCCGATCGCATCAGGGCGCTTTATCGGTTGTTCGATATGGCCCGATGCAACCACCAAGCCGCATTTAAGATCGCAGAATCTTATGAAATGATGGAGATTCCGGGCGGGAAGAAAAGGACTGCGAGCGAATGGTATCTGTTCGCCGTGAGCGAGGGGTCGGTGAAGGCCTGCCTGCGCCTGGCTTTGAATCCGGAATTCACAGGGTTCTCCGGAATGTTCTTTGCGACGCTCGCCCTCGAAAATCTATACATGTTCAAGAAGTTTTCTGTCGAAGATATCGACATGGCTTGCCTCGCAGCGCTCCGTGTCCTGTCGAAGAAGGGCGAACAGCCAGGCGAGCGAGCACTCGAACTGATCGAGATTTTGATGGATTCAAAAGACTTCGATAAAAGCAAATACGCCGAGACGATCAAGCAAAATCTGCAGATTTTCAGGGCCGGCAAAGGTACGGTGCCCTCCCTCGTCGTCGCCAAGGCAAAGATCATCGAGAATATGGATTTTAAAGCTGGGATCTTTAATCGTTTGATGCAGCCGATCCCTTTAAGCCCGCTGCCGAACGCAGAAATTGTCAGGGACACCCTAAACCGCGAGTTCCCATGGTTTGCCGAGGCCAACGAGATATTGTACGGCCAGCTATCCGTATTAGGATACTCCAAGGCCAAGACCTTTCGACTGAGGCCAATCATGCTGGCCAGTGTCCCCGGGGTTGGCAAGACAAGCTGGGCCAGACGGCTAGCCGAATTGGCTAATGTGCCGTTCCGTACCTTCATGTGTGCCGGCAGTTCGGACAGTATGAGTTTAAGGGGAACCTCAAGGGGTTGGTCAACTGCGAGGCCCGGCTTAATCCTGGAGACAATCGCAACCGAATTGGTGGCCAACCCATTATTCCTGCTGGATGAGCTGGACAAGAGCTCACCCGATGCCAGGAATGGCAGGATCTGGGATGTAGTGTTACAACTGGTCGAGCAAGCAACCGCCAAGAGTTATCTGGATGAATGCTTGCAGGTACCCTGTGACGTGAGTCAGGTGAGCTGGATCGCCACAGTGAACGAACTGGGAGGCCTGCCAAGGGCGTTACTGGAAAGATTCCAGGTTGTACTCATTAAGCCTCCCGGACCAGAGCATTTTGGGGCGATCCTGCATGGGGCGGTTAACCGGTTTGCCAACGAGCTGCAGCTCGATAAAAGAATGCTGCCAGCCTTTGACAAACAGGATCTCCAGGCCTTGAGGGAATGCCAAAGCCCAAGGGAGATCAACCTGATGACAAGGCTGATCCTGGAGGAAAGGCTGAATCAGGCTAGACGAACAGGAAGGAGACACTGAAATTAAGAGTCCATTCATTCCAACAGCTAAATTCGAAAATTAAAGGATTGGAGAAAGAAAATGGATAAGTTACTTAATCTAGAACTTTGCGCAAAATATCCAAAGATCTTTATCAATAAGGAAGGAACCCCTGCGACAACGTGGAACTTTGAATGCAAGGACGGATGGTTCGAACTAATAGATCAACTCTGCGAATCGATCCAGAATTACATCAACGACAACCCAAACCATAAAATTCAACAGGTTCGAGCAGAGCAGATAAAAGAGAAATACGGTAGTCTGAGATTTTATTACTCTGGAGGCGACGAACTGATCGAAGGCATGGTATGGCTAGCGGGGTCTATGAGCCTGCATATCTGCGAACAATGCGGAGCAAAGGGTGAACTAAGAGAAACAAAACTCGGTTACTACTATACCACTTGCAAACTTCACGTCGAGCAATGAAATGAAGAAGATCATCTTACTTGAGTTGGTAGTTATGGATGAATTAGCTCGCAAGGAAGCTAGCGTGCAACAAACTTTTTGATAGAAATAACATGCTTGTTTTCATTGATACAGAATTTACAAATTTTCCTGACAGCGAACATCCCAATCCGCAACTGATCTCAATTGGCTGTGTCACGGAAGGTGGGCAAACTTTCTATGCAGAGAATGCCAATTTCGATATGGCAATCTGTAGCGAATTCGTTATGGAGACCGTCTTGCCATTCCTGGAAGGCGGGGAAGTATCGATACCCTACTGCATAATCGCAAAGCATTTTAAAACCTGGATAGAATCGATTGGAGAGGAGGCATTCATGGCAACGGACTCCCCCGCTTTTGATTTCGGATTCGTTGAGGTCCTGTTTAAAAAATATGGCTGGCCGGAGAACCTGTACCGTCGCCCGATCAATTTAAACTTGATGCATTTGAGGGAACTTGAGAGCTACGAAAGCCAGTTAGAGGCGCTTAAAGCAAGCGGAAAGTTCAGGGATCACCATGCACTTGATGATGCGAAAATGAACCTTGAGGCGTACAAAAAAATCTAAATTTACCCCAAAAGTAATCCTTGCAAGGTGAAGCAATTTTGCAAATAAGCGCGAATTCAACGCGACATGAACTGAACGCTTCACTGACGCGCTTCATTGTAGCGCTATCAACGCGTTAAGTGCGCGTCTGCATGCCTTGCTTTATAAGGTTTGCTGGGGATGTGGTTTTATGGTTGCATTTGGAGTCCCTGAAAGGACACAAAAGAGGGAAAGATAGAGTAGCAATTCTCCAAATTGATGTTCGAATAGGTTATCCATTGTATTTAATTGATTTGGAGAAAAATTCCTAAGTTGGAAATTTTTTAGTTTGGTTGACAATTCAATTTTTATAGTTTGAATGTCTGCTTCTGGGGAAGTTGATTTTGGAGATTTTCGGCACTTTCGGCCCAAAGCTGACATTCATAAATTCTAAATGAGCGTATTTCAGTCGCAAACGCCATCAATTGTTGCCGGATACTTGCCACTTTAAATTGTTTCAATCTAGCAACTTTCACTCTCTAATTAAAAAACGTTCAACCAGTGTAATCAACTCATCCACCAAACTAGACTCATTAAGTAATTCTGGACGTTGGTTAGTCACTTGATGCACGATGGCTTTCATACTTATACCAACTAGATACATAGCCAACTGAGAATCAGGGACATTTTTCATAAATGGTTGCAATGCATTTATCATTTG
>CAIPBJ010000106.1 GCA_903863255.1 uncultured Methylophilaceae bacterium | reverse complement strand
ATCCGTCTGTGTAGGTGCTGATGGCGGGCTTACTTGCTCCTGTCCTTCGCTTGGATTCCCCGTGTCGGTGGCATCGTTATTAACAGTATCGGGTTGAAAGGATTTCTCATGTTGCTCGAGCATCGTGATCAATGGATCCTTTGGTGGGTAAATATCCAATACCAATCGATTCTGATAATCGCCAGCAGGGGGCAGTGAAAATATCTTGGGTTTTATCTCTGTCTTTAAATCAACGACTAAGCGAACAACTCCAGGCTTGAAGTTTGCTATCCTAACCTGCTGTATATAAGGGTCATTTTGGGATATGCTGGTTGAAATTGATTTCAAAACAGTATTCAATTCAACGTCATCCAAATCCAGTACAAGTCGTTCAGGATTTTTTAGGGTTGTCATTCTATACGTGATTGGCTTTGGCGATTCCAATGTCAATCTTGTGTAATCATTTGCTGGCCATATTCGAGCAGCAGTAACATTTACAGCAGCATGAGCATACGTTGAAACAAATACCAGAGCGGTTAAAAACTTTTTAAGCATTGCTTTCCTAAATCTGAATCAGCAGTAATTCGTATCAGCCTTCCGTCGCCTAACATTGTCAGAGAAATAGTCATGTCCGCAGGCGGTAACACAGTATGGGCCTTTTCCGGCCATTCTATAAGACATAATGAATGTGGGCCAAAATAGTCACGAAACCCCGAAGCTTCCCACTCCTCTTCATCAACAAATCGATATAAATCAAAATGATAGAGTGTCAAGTCTTCAAGCTCATATGATTCCACCAAGGTATAAGTCGGACTTTTCACTTTACCCGTATACCCAAGTGAATGAATCAACCCCCTTACAAATGTAGTTTTACCTGCACCAAGGTTACCTATTAAATAAATAACCATTCCAGATTTTAGAACTTTTGCAAATTGACTGGCAAGGTGAAGTGTGGCTAACTCATCCTTTAATTCTAATGTATATTCTTCAGTCATATGAATGATAACGATTATTTAAAATTAGCTGCCAAAATCAAGCGCTGGGGTATTGAGCTTGGGTTCAACCATATAGGAATATCCGATACAAATCTGACAAATTGTGAAAATGATTTTCAGAATTGGCTCTTAAAAAACTTCCATGGAAGTATGGATTATATGGCAAAACACGGTACCAAGCGATGCAGGCCCGATGAATTAATTCCAGGGACAATAAGGGTCGTGTCAGCAAGAATGGACTATTTACCCCCAGACGCATCCGAAAGCACGTCGGTACTCAAGGATGGAACCAAAGCCTATATTTCAAGGTATGCACTTGGAAGGGACTACCACAAGGTCCTACGTAACCGATTACAGAAATTATGCAATAAAATAGAAAATGAATACGGGAAATTCGGGTACCGTGTCTTTACTGATAGTGCACCAGTACTTGAAGTAGCTTTAGCTGAAAAAGCGGGGTTAGGATGGAGAGGCAAACATAGTCTCCTGCTTTCCAAAGATGCCGGGTCATGGTTCTTCTTGGGTGAAATCTATACTGACCTTCCACTCCCTGTGGATGAACCTTCTTCCAATCACTGCGGCACATGCACATCTTGTATCGACTATTGTCCTACAAAAGCCATTGTAGCCCCATACGTTGTTGACGCCAGAAAGTGCATCTCGTATCTAACGATCGAATTAAAATCTAGCATCCCCTTAGAATTCAGGCCATTAATAGGCAACCGTGTCTACGGATGCGACGATTGTCAAATATATTGCCCATGGAATCGTTTTGCCAAAATTACAAATGAAAAGGATTTCTACGTTAAAAACGGTCTCGATCACGTCACATTAATCGAGCTTTTTGGCTGGGAAAAGCAATCCTTTGACTCGAATTTGGCAGGAACCGCTATTTTCAGGATTGGTTATGAACAATGGTTACGAAATTTAGCGGTCGGCCTTGGAAATGCACCATCTAGCAAAGAAGTTATTGATGCTTTGAAAAACAGAATAAATGATCCGTCTAGCCTTGTAAGAGAACACGTAGAATGGGCACTGAAAAATCACGGGGTTGATGTCTAAATTAATAGCTATTTTAGAATACCCATGAAATTCCCGACGTTAACCATGTGGCCTTGATTCCTCACTGCCATGAATGGCGAGGTTTTAAGCGCTATTTTGATAAATTTGACGTGTTTCTAGACATGAGCGATATGTCTGAAACAAAGTCGTCCGCTTATGCCTGACAACTTCAATCTATTCTTATTTAAATTTATCATCTTTGCTAAACTATGCGGATTATAGTTTGTTATCAAATGAATAGAATAGTTGTTATGCGCCGTACACATCTACTTGTTTTATTAATACTTTTTTTCTGTTTTCATTCGCATGCTGACGAGATTCAGGAAATGTGGAGAGAATCTTCAAAAGCCACGCAAGATTCGATTCTTCCAAGACTTGATGCCTACATCTCGTCTCACCCAAAAGATATCCGAGGATTAATGCTTAAGGGAATGGTGTTTTCCAACACCGGTAAAGCTGAAGAAGCTATACAGGTCTTTACGGAGGTGGCTGACAAACATCCTGAATTGCCCGAGGCATTCAACAATTTGGCGGTTCTATATGCAAATCAGGGGAAAACAGATCAGGCAAGGTTTGTACTGCTAAATCTAATCCAAACGCATCCATTCTTCGTTACCGCTTACGAAAATCTTGGTGACATTTACTCAAAGTTATCCAATGAATCATTAAAAGTATCTGCAAGCAATGCCATAAATTATGCAAAATCAGCAATAGATGCCTACTCAAAAGCAATTTACCTTGATAAAAATAACCTGGGTGCGAATAAAAAATTACAAACGATGAATGACCAATTATCAAGATTGGAAAAATCTCAGCCCATCCCTTCCAATGGGTCATTTGAATCGAATAATAAATCAAACATACCAAACAACTTGCAATCAGCGAAAGGTCCCGACAAATTGCAAACCCTTTCGGTTCAAGCAGTTTCTAACCGCTCTTTTGCAACCTTAAATGATGCCAGCTCAGAATCGAATGAAATTGAGGCCATGTTACGAAATTGGGCAAAGGCTTGGTCCAATCAGGATGTAGGAACTTATTTAGCTTTCTATTCAGAGACATTCAAAACCCCAAATGGAGAGTCTCGAGGACTTTGGCAGAAAATCAGGACAGATAGAATCACACATCCCAAAACGCTTAAAGTAGAAATCATGAATCCTAAAATTGAGATTAATGCTGACACAGCGGTAGTAACTTTTACTCAATCCTACCAGTCTGATGACAATCCAATAGTTATGGATAAGAAAAATTTAGTTTTAAGAAAAACTGACAATTCTTGGCGCATTGAACAGGAAAAAACCATGTAACGAAGAGTTTTAATTGGTAAAAGTAACTATTTGATCATTAATAAAAACTGTATAATCCCATGATTTTTATCCAACTCCTTAAAATTGCATAATCAACAGCTCATCAAACGTCTCAATTTCGGCCTATTTTTTTTACTAGGCTTGTATATCGCCCTTACTTTCGATCAGCATGGAATCAGCAATGATGAAGAAGTTCAGCATATCTATGGGAGGCTTTTACTTAATTTCTACAACTCTGGATTTGTTGATCAATCTGCTTTTCATTATAAAAACCTGTATCTATATGGCGGATTCTTTGACCTTATAGCTGCGATGCTGGAAAAAATAGTTCCCATATGGATTTGGGACATGCGGCATCTACTTTCAGCCATCTTCGGCTTCTTTGGCTTCATCGCTTCCTACAAGATCGCTTGCATCCTAAAAGATGAACGAGCAGGATTGTTGGTAATACTATTGCTCTTCTTAACAGGTTCCTGGTCAGGCGCCATGTTCACCCACACGAAAGATGTTCCTTTCGCAACCTGTATGACCTGGGCACTTTATTACATCATTAAAATATCAAGAGAGCTTCCAAACCCTTCACTGGGGAATACGATTAAACTTGGTCTTGCTATCGGATGCTCTCTAGGTCTCAGAGTCGGAGGCATTTTTTCTATATTTTATCTAATAGCAACGATTAGTTATGTTGGCAGCGTCACTTTTAATCAAGTCAGTGACAAGATCAATTTCTGGTTCGTCAGTTTTAAAAATCTCTTGCCCGCTGCAATTGTAGCATTTGGTTTGATGGCAATTTTCTGGCCATGGGCAGTTACGGCCCCTGACCACCCTTTGGAAGCAGCGGAGGCATTTTCGCACTTTTCTTTCAATATGACTACGATCATAGATCACCATGTAGTTGATATCGCAAACGTACCTCGTTACTACCTGATTGCGTATCTAATCGTTAGGTTGCCTGAAATAATACTCATTGGACTGTCAGGTTTTGTTTTTCTGGCCATTAAGAACGCAAGATTCATTGACATCAAGGATCCTAAATACTGTTCATTGTTCATCATTGTTCTTTCCACTTTATTTCCGCTCGTTTTCACACTAATAGACAAACCTGCACTCTATAATGGTATCCGTCATTTCACCTTTATTCTTCCTCCTATTTCAATCATCTCAGCGCTTGGAATCATCATGACATGGGACTATTTGAAATTTTTTAGAAACTACAGAATTGCCTTCTTATCCGTCATTGTTTTTCTGGGTTTATGTACATTTATCACTTTATTCAAACTTCATCCTTATGAATATATTTATTACAATAATCTTGCAGGGAATCTGCCTGAGGCCGAGAGCGACTGGGAAGCAGACTATTGGTCGAGCAGCCTAAAAGAGGCCAGTAGATTACTTGAGGAAGAAATCAAACAAGAGGAACTGAAAAGCAACGTTCACTTGACGCATCCCTATTTAGTCGCCGTCTGTGCTGAAGATATTCAGGGTCAGGCTTATCTTGGAAAGAACTTCCAAGTCACCAAGAACTGGATCGCAGCTGACTTTTATATTTCAACGACCAGCATGAACTGCGATAAAGTATTGCGTGGCAAAATGATTGGTAAAGTGGAGCGAATGGGTGCAATCCTTGCCGTCATTAAAGACCGAAGAAGTCTAATTGGGCCAATGCGCCTTCCTCATCAAGCGCCAAGAAATTAAAGTTACAGGGAGAGAGAAATTCATGGCTTCGGATCGTGCAAGTTTCAACCCTAGTATTACTGTCATTGTTCCGGCTTACAACGAGGAAATAGCAATAAAAGAAACTTTGAGAAATATTTCCGAGAATCTTAAAGTCCTCGCATTGCGCTGGAATATTGTCGTAATCGACGATGGAAGTAAGGATGATACTTCACTTGTAGTAAAAAACCTTCCAAGTGAACTCAATACAACGTTGGTCAGGTTCTCAAGAAATTTCGGGAAGGAATATGCGATCACTGCCGGCCTTGAAGAGGCTAAGGGCGACATAGTCATATGTATGGATGCCGATGGACAACATTCTTCCAGCCTTATTGTCAACATGCTTGAAAGGTGGCGTGAAGGTTACGACATGGTCTATGCGGTTCGGCAAGACAGAGAAGTTGAATCATTCTTCAAACGCTGGGGATCACGAGTATTCTACAGAATGATGAGCCTTGGAGGACAGATCAGCATTCCCAAAGATGCCGGCGATTTTCGTCTGATGGACAGAAAAGTTGTCAACGCACTGTTATCCCTACCTGAGCGGAATCGTTTTATGAAAGGGATGTATGCCTGGGTTGGATACAAATCCATAGGGATTCCCTTTACACCTTTGGCCAGATTGCATGGTGAAAGTACATACTCGAAACTAAGGCTCATTCAATTAGCCTGGACTGGGGTGACGAGTTTTTCTGTAATCCCCTTAAGACTCGCAAGTGCCGTAGGTGTTTTTCTTGCGTTTATTGCATTCATTTATGGTATCTATGTGGTTGTCGATAGACTTTTTTTTCATACATCCGTACCGGGATGGCCAACAGTCGTTGCCAGCATGATGTTTCTTGCAGGTGTACAACTCCTTTTTATTGGCATTCTAGGGGAGTATTTAGCCCGAATCTACGATGAGGTTAAAGGCCGCCCATCCTATATAATCGACGAAATAATTCGTCCCAATGACAGCATGATTTAATTCATAAATTTCGAGGCCCTACTCTGTCCCGTTACCGATCGATTTCCTGGTTTACAATCATTGGTGCTTTAGCCGCCATGGTGCACTATTGCATCGCCGTTTTTTTGGAAAGTAAATTATACGTGTCACCCTACCTTTCTAATTTTCTTGGTTTTCTATTTGCTTTTCCGGTAAGTTATTTTGGACATAAGCATTTCTCATTCACAAACAAAGGCTCATTGCATAAAGAAACATTACCCAAGTTTCTTCTAGTGGCAATTACAGGATTTTTTTTAAATCAGTTATTACTGATTGGAATGTTGAATTTTACCAACATTCCTTTCTGGATTACTTTAGGCCTGGTAATGGTTATAGTTGCGGTATCTACTTATCTAACAAGTAAATACTGGGCATTCAAAACAACATGAAACGATTCATATTAAGTGCAGATGATTTTGCAATGCATGGTGCTATTGATATAGCCATCATCGATCTGATACGAAAAGACAGGTTAAGTGCAACCTCATGTTTAACTTTAAGTCCTTACTGGCAGCAAGCTTCAAAATTAATAGATACTGAAATAAAATCCAAAGCTGACATTGGGCTGCACCTGGACTTTACTCACTTTCCTCAATCCATAAAAAAACCTTTGCCTCTTATAATCGCACAATCCCTGTATAGAGGGTTCTCAGATATTGCGATTAGGCGATCGATTGAGAAACAATTGACTATTTTTGAAGATGCATTAGGTTACGGACCCGATTACGTCGATGGGCATCAACATGTCCACCAACTGCCACAAATTCGCGAACTGCTTTTGGAAATCTTAGCGAATCGCTATCAAAAATTACCTTGGATACGTATTTCTTGTCCAAGTCTGCAAGATGGATTCAAAGCCAGTTTGATAAGGATACTTGGTGCAGAAGAAATGAGAATAGCTGCAAGATCCGAAGGCTTTCGAATTTCCGAAAGATTACTCGGCGTTTATGATTTTACTCACGGTGGATTAACCTTCGAAAAGAAATTAAATCGTTGGCTTGCCTATATCAGTAAAGAAGGTGGTCAATATAAAACTGCATTCATGTGCCATCCAGCTGCAGGCGAAATGGGCAAACGTGCAGCATCGCATCACGATGATCCAATTTTTTTAGCCCGAGTAAATGAATACAATCT
>CAIPBJ010000105.1 GCA_903863255.1 uncultured Methylophilaceae bacterium | reverse complement strand
TCCTTTGCAAATGTTAAGCACTAATTCGATCGACATAAGGTCAAGGCTCCGGAATGTCACCCAACCCCTGCATTCAGAACTAAACAACCACCCGATTCTCAGCAAGCTATTAACCCCTGAACTGGAATTGGAAGATTACATTAAATTGATCAGGCTTTTCTTTACCTTCTACGAAACATGGGAATCAGGTATTGATCGATTTATGAATAATCATTCACTTGATTTTGATTACACTGCAAGAAGAAAAACCGATTGGCTAAAGCAAGACATGAAATATTTTAAGCAAGTGCCAATCGATCCTATACCTGAAAACACAACCAACCAATGTGAAATTAATTCAATTGGACAGCTTATAGGCTCGTTGTATGTTATCGAAGGGTCAACATTAGGTGGACAATTGATTTCAAGACAGCTTTTTCAAAATAAACAATTAAGTTATGATTCTGGAGCGCGTTTCTTTTATGGCTATGGAGAAATGACGGATGGAAGATGGCGAGAGTTTTTAAGCTTTTGCAATTGCATTTCTGACATTGAAAGTGAATGTTTACGAGCAGAAGAGACTGCAAAAATAAGATTCGCTGAACTGATCGGTACAATAAAAAGAACATTCTAAAAATTATGTTGGAATCCATATACCATAAAGCCTTACAGCAATGCGCCGATGAACAAATTCACAAAATTGGCAAAATCCAACCTCATGGCGGCTTGGTTGCATTAAGTCTTGATGCTCCCCATTCGATAGTTCTTGCAAGTGAAAACATAGATCGTTTTTTAATTCGATCTGCTAAAGAAATAATAGGGCAATCCATTTCAAGTTTTATTACCTCGGAATCCTATTCTGAAATACAGCAATTTATCAGCCTCGGATTGACCCATTCACCCTCTTACAAAAAAATCATCCCCTTAGGCTTCGACAATCCGGTTACGCTCGAGGCATACCTTTATTTCAGTAGCGGACTGATTGTTATCGAGTTAGGCAATTACAATGAAATGGATTCTGACCCATCTGTTTTTTTAGAACTTAGCAATTATGTCAATCAAAATAGTACGGGAAATAACCCGACTGAATACTTCGAGAAATTAACCAAATTCATTCGGACCATTACCGGTTATGACAGTGTAATGACTTATCGATTCAATCAGGAATGGAATGGGGAAGTCATTGCTCAAAGCAAAATCGAGAACTTCACCTCATACCTGGGCCTTCACTTTCCTGCCAGCGACATACCACCTCAAGCGCGAGAACTTTACAGCACGAATCTAGTGAGAGTAATTGCAAATATCGATGATGATGCCATACCGATAATACCCGATTTAATTCCATCCACACAATTGCAGCTTGATATGAGCCATTCCTATTTAAGGTCGCTTTCACCGATTCATATGGAATATCTCCGAAACATGGGCATAAAGGCTTCCTTAGCAATTTCGATCATATGCAATGAAAGATTATGGGGGTTGGTCGTTTGCCATCATATGGCGCCAAAACATCCCCCGATTTTCCTAAGGGAAGTTGGCAACCTGATTAGTAAAATCGCCTCGGATAAAGTTTCCAATATTGAAACTGTCATTTATCAAAATCAAGTTACACGAGTCAATTCACTTCTCACGCACCTTGTAAACATTATTTACAAGGAAAATCTGGATTCGATATTAAATTGGCTTATGCCAGAATTCCAGTCATTGATCGATGCTGACGGGATTATCGTTGTAGCAAACGGCAATTTGTACTCGAGTGGAAAGGTACCCTCGCAAGTAGACATATTGTCTTTCTTGGTATGGGCAAGAGATAACACGACTTATGATGTTTTTTCTACAGAGAGCCTCTCCAAGCATTACCCTCCAGCGATTAACTTTTCCGATGTCGCATCAGGTTTGATGATGACGCCTTTCAGAAAAGATCAATTAGACTGCATTATATGGGTTCGTCAAGAAGAAAAGAGCAGCGTTAATTGGGCAGGTCAGCCCGAAAAGGGACTTGTCATCGAGACGGATGGAAGTTTCAGGCTAACTCCAAGAAAATCGTTCGAGATATGGAAAGAGGAATACAAGCACACATCAACTCAATGGACCGAGGTCGAAAAAGCGGTCGTCAACATGATAATCGTTGCACTGCCTGAAGGATTGGTGCAAAAAAGCAAAAAAGAAAACTCTGAAAAAATAAATGAGGAAACCGATAGAAACCTGCGAGTGGCTGCCATTGCCTTTCAATCCTTAGAGGGCATGGTCGTTCTCGATGCAAATAAGCACATCCTGAGAGTCAATCACTCATTTGAAACCATTACCGGTTTCAATTCTGAAAACGTTATAGGTCAATCCTGGGAAACTTGCTTCATACACGATCAAGCTCAATCTGATTCAGTTAATCAATCGGTCTGGAAAGAAATTGAAATGAAAGGATCGTGGACTGGGGCATTCTGGAGTAAAAATAAGAATTCCACTGATTACTACCTCAACTTTACCATTTCCTCAGTCAAGTCAGATCATAATCAGATAACGAACTACGTAATTCAATTTATTGATATCACCGAAAAGAAACTTTCAGAAGATAAAATTAAAGAATCACATGCACTGCTTCAAGCCATCATCGAAGCAACTCCCATTCGAATATTTTGGAAGGATCTGGATCTAAATTATCTCGGATCCAACACTATTTTTGCAAAAGATGCAGGTTTTAGCAAACCGGAAGATCTGATTGGAAAATCCGACTTTGATATGTCATGGAAATCAAATGCCATCCTATACCAAAATGATGACAAAGAAATCATCGAATCAAGAAACCCTAAAATATCCTTTGAAGAGACGCAATTCAAAGAAGATGGTAAAAAAATCTTGATAAGAACATCCAAAGTTCCGCTTTTCAATCTATCGGATCAATCGGTTATTGGCGTTCTCGGCATCTACGAGGACATTACTGGTCAGAAGCTATTGGAAGAAGAATTAAAATTAGCCTCTTTAGTTTATAGGCATACTACAGAAGCCATGATGATCTGTGATGAGGAAAATAAAATCATTGCTGTTAATTCAGCCTTTACGGATTTAACGGGCTATCAAAAAAATGATGTATTAGGTAAAAATCCAAAAATACTCAGCTCACAACGTCATGACAAACATTTCTACAAAGCGATGTGGTCAAAGATTAATTCCACGGGTTCTTGGGAAGGTGAGATATGGAATCGTAAAAAGAATGGAGAAGAATTCGCCGAATGGTTGATCATCAACACTATCTTTAAAGACAATGGAGACGTGCATAGAAGAGTGGCTCTGTTTAATGACATCACCGATCAAAAGAGAAATGAGGCTTTGATCTGGAGCCAAGCAAATTACGATGATTTAACAAAACTGCCCAATCGACGACTATTTTATGATGATCTCAATAAAAAAATAACGAATGCCAAAAGCAATCAATTGAGTGTTGCCTTGTTATTTATGGATCTTGACCGATTCAAAGAAATTAATGACACGATGGGGCATGACATAGGAGACTTGTTACTTATTCAGGCCGCTGATCGAATAAAAAAATGCATAAGAAAGATCGATACTTTATCTCGTATCGGTGGTGACGAATTTACGATAGTCGTAGTAGGCTTCCAGCAGTATTCTGAACTTAGTCTTATCGCTTCAAAAATTATAGATGCATTCAGTCACCCTTTCATGATAAATGGATCTGAGGCCTTTGTGTCGGTCAGTATCGGCATTTCCGTATTTCCAAATGACGCGGGGAATGCTGTAGATTTAATCAAACATGCCGATCAAGCTATGTATGAAGCAAAAAGCACCGGACGAAATGGCTACAAGTTCTTTAACGAAACCATGAAAAACAATGCAGAAAAAAGGATATTCCTGGGGAACGAGCTTAGGCATGCGATTAAGAAAAATGAGCTTGAGGTCTATTATCAACCGATCATTGATTTGAGAAATGGTAAATTCTCTAAAGCTGAAGCTCTTCTCAGATGGAAACACCCGGTATTGGGTTTTGTAAGTCCTGCAGTTTTTATTGGCATATCAGAGGAAAATGGGACAATACACGAAATAGGCGATTGGGTATTCGATGAAACCCTGAAAGTTCTAAGAAAAATTAGGACATATGATAAGAATTTCCAGATCAGCATCAATAAATCCCCCGTCCAATTCCAAAGTGAAGTTTCCAATCACCAGAAATGGATTGAAGACCTGCGCAGAAATGATTTGCCGGGAAGCGCCATCGTGATCGAGATCACTGAAGGTTCATTAATGAGCTCGAACCCAATCATCAACAAAAAACTCATTCAATTTAGGGATGAGGGGATTCAGGTTGCAATCGATGACTTTGGGACAGGTTATTCGTCGCTAGCTTATCTTAAGAAGTTTGATATCGACTTCCTGAAGATTGACCAGTCTTTCACAAAAAACCTCACTCCAAATTCTCCAGATTTTGTTTTATGTGAAGCCATAATTACCATGGCTCATAAACTAGGTCTTCAGGTCATCGCTGAAGGAGTAGAGACTGAAGAGCAATTCACGCTTCTAAAACAAATTGACTGTGACTTTGGACAAGGCTACTTGTTTTTCAAACCGATGCCATCTCAGGTGTTCGAGGACCTGGTTACCAGTTTAAACGAAACAAATTGATCACCTTTCATTAACAAGCAAACCGTCACTCAAAAGGTATTGCCTGCCCATTTTTGAAGCCAAGTCCAAATCATGTGTGACGACAACCAAACTGACTTTTTCATCATGATTAAGCCTTAATAGCAAATCGAAGAGATTATGGGCAGTTGTCCTGTCCAGGTTTCCGGTAGGTTCATCGGCAAGGATACACTGTGGCTTTGTGACTAGAGCACGCGCAACTGCCGCCCTTTGGCGCTCCCCCCCAGACAACTCCCCTGGCATATGATTAAATCGATTACCCAGCCCCACTTTTCTTAATGTTTCCTCTGCTTGAGATAGGGCCTCCAATCGCCCGACCCTTCTTATAAGTAAAGGCATGGCAACGTTCTCGACAGCGGTAAATTCAGGCAGCAAATGATGGAATTGATATACAAAACCCAAGCTGTGGTTTCGTAATATACCCCGTTCAGTCTCAGATATGCTTGACAGGGACTTACCCATAAGGCTCACCTCCCCCGAAGTTGGGTTGTCCAACCCCCCCAGCAAGTGAAGCAAGGTGCTTTTACCGGACCCAGAAGTCCCGACTATGGCCACCTGGTCACCCTGTTCTATTTGAAGATTTACGCCATTTAAAACAGCAACATCAAGTCCCTGATAAGTTTTCTTTAGTTCCTTGCAATAGAGTATAGGTTCATTAGTCATATCGTAGGGCCTCGGCTGGATTCATTTTAGAAGCTTTCCAGCTTGGATATAGGGTTGCCACCAAACTTAGGATGAATGACATGACTACAATCGATATCACGTCTGACCACAGCAAATGGGAAGGGAGTTCACTTATGTAATAGACATCTTTAGCCAGAAATTGCACATGAAATAGGTTTTCAATAAATGGCACAATTGTGCCAATATTCAAAGCTACTGCAATTCCAATCAAACTTCCGATTACTGTTCCAATTATCCCAATTAACGCACCCTGAATCATAAAAATCGCCATTATACTTCCAGGACTTGCACCAAAAGTCCTCATGATAGCGATGTCTGAACGTTTATCGGTTACTGCCATTACCAATGTCGATACGATATTGAATGCAGCAACAGCAACTATCAATGCCAGGATGATGAACATCACCCTCTTCTCCATTTGAACGGCCCTAAAGAAATTGGCATGTTCTTGTGTCCAGTCCGTCAAGAAATAATTCCCTGAACTGCTTAAGACATTCCCTAAATCCTGTGAGATTTTAGGTGCAAGAAACAAATCATCGAGTTTAAGCCTTATCCCTGAAACATTGTCTCCCATACGGTAAAGTTTCGAGGCATCGTCCATATGGATCAATGCAAGTCCAGAGTCGTATTCATACATCCCTACCTGAAAAAGTCCAACCACAGTAAATTGCTTGATTCGCGGGACTATACCTGTTGGCGTAAATTGACCCTGAGGAGCCATCAGAACGACTTTGTCACCCATCAGCACGCCTAAGGACTCTGCCAATTCAACACCTAAAACAATACCAAACTCACCCGACTTTAAATCCGATAGCTTGCCGGCTTTCATATGCGAAGCCAGATCAGCCACTTTCTCCTCGTAATCGGGAAGCACCCCTCTAATAATGGCGCCCTGAACCGCCTGACCATTTGCGAGCATGCCTTGGGCCATAATATAGGGTGCTGCGCCACGAACATGCGAAGCATTTTCAACAAGCGCCGATACACCATGCCAATCAGCCAATAGGTTGTTTTCACCAGTGATTTGGAGATGGGAGGCGACACCGAGAATCCTGGATCGCAATTCCTCTTGAAAACCATTCATGACTGAAAGTACAACAATCAGGGCAGCGACTCCAAGTCCTATACCTATCATGCTCGTAAGTGAAATGAATGAAATGAAATGATTTTTTCGCTTTGCTTTCGTATAACGAAGCCCAACAAACATTTCAAATGGTAAGAATATCTTAGAGAATTGCATAGAAAAGTTCGGTGTCATTAAAAAGTAGGGGTTTAAAATGCTTGCTTGGTTGAATCATGATTTATTCGACCATATCCGATTCTGATTTAGCGGTTACGTGCGGTGTTTTGGTCCAGCTTGACCATTCATCCTTAGATAAGATTCCCACCTGATCGCCCAAGTAATTTTGTAAAAAATCCGGCTTCGATATTCCTAATGGATGCCCCTTACCAAAGTACATGATAATTCTTCCGTTTGGATGTGCCGCGAACCAATCGGCCAACTGGTATTCTTCAACAACGTCGGGAGATCGATCAAGCCTGCCTATGAAATTATATTGCCCGTGATATTTACCTACATTTGCTATTGGGAGTCCTTGATTCTGAATTTCCTTGATCTTGTAACTTATCCCTCTAATATCGTATGCATTCCCTGCTGCTTTTATTACACCAAGATATAAGACTGAAACCAATAACCCGCTCAGCAATGTTGACCGCCATGTAAAAAGGTGAACGCTCTTGTTAACATTGAAAAATAGAACCATCGGCCCAGCAATTAGAATGAGTCCACTCCATAGAGGAATGTCTTTGATCCAGGGTGCTAAATGATGTGAACGATCATAAATAGGCAGATAAATCAGAAGAGTTCCCACAAGAATCGTAGAAAACGCTAATACGGCTATATCTAGAAATGACACTTCCTTCACTTCCTTTAGGCCACGAGCACATATCAATGCGAATGCCGG
The DNA here is from genome assembly GCA_903863255.1 of uncultured Methylophilaceae bacterium. Taxonomy (GTDB): domain Bacteria; phylum Pseudomonadota; class Gammaproteobacteria; order Burkholderiales; family Methylophilaceae; genus CAIPBJ01. Next base: position 3,386 of record CAIPBJ010000105.1, on the reverse strand, counting down.
AAAAATAGGAAGCAAATAATGCGGCTGCTTTCCACTGATCAAACTAAAAGCTATAAAAACTGGTACAAACCATGAAATGCAAAAACGAACGCCAGACTCTTTTAGCAGAAGAGGGATTTTAGCCAGCGCACGCCAAACAGGTAAGGCAAATAGCCAAGGAAACAACATCACTGGCAGCATTGGCAAATACCAGTATACGGGTCTGCGATGAGCAAAAGACTTCACCATCCTGTCAGCAGTTTGACCCCAGAATATCTCGTGCTGATATTTTGCTCCTCCCGAAATGCCTGCAGGAATCGCCCACGACAAAACGATAACTGAACCCACGATAACCACAATCAAGATTTTTAGATACCAGCTTCCCCATTTTTTTTGGGTCTTAATCTCACTGCCACCAGCCGTCCACCAGGGTGCCAGCAAAGCAAGTGGAAGAATCTGCAGCAATATAGTCGGTCCTTTGGAAAGCAATCCTCCGCCAATAGCAACGGATATCAGGATCCAACCTCTCAATGAACGTTCCTGATACGCAATCAATACGCCCAACATTCCTAAAACCGTAAAGAATGCAACCAGCATGTCAAACATGGTTGCAGTTGTAAAAACGGTCCATAAAGCACTGCCAAGAAGGATCAAAGAAGAGTTGAAAGCAATTTGTGGTGAGTCAGGCCATAAGCGCTTAGCAATATTCTGTGTAATAAAAACCGAAGAAATTGCAAAGAACGAGGGCAATAAACGCGGAGACCAGTCATTTAATCCCAGAACTTTCCATCCGATATTCATCAGCCAGAAAAGTAAAGGCGGCTTATGGCTGTACGTCTCACCATTTAAATAGGGAACCAGGTAGTTATGATTGAGCCACATATTCCAGGCCACTGTTACATACCGTGTCTCATCGATCGGAATGTAGGAACGGCTAAACAAGGAAATGATGACTAAACCGAGCCAAAGAAAAATGATATTTGAATTTTTAATATTTGGTTTATTCAAAGCCAGACACTCTATTATTGAATTTTTAGAAATCAGCAGAAACTTAATTCTAACAGGGATAGGCAACGAATCTGTTAAAATTATCCTTCTTAAGAGATGTTAGAAATTCATTTTTTACATTTCACAATGAATATTTTGAACTATTGTATTCAAGATGCCATTAATTGGATTATCCTTTTTTATTAAACAGAAATCCTAACTATCTCATTATAAAAGGCGTTTAAAATGTTTACCGGAATCATTCAAGCAACGGGGAAGATAGAAAACATAGAACCTTACGGTGATGATGTTCGACTTTCAATCAACTGTGGCGAGCTTGATATTAATGACCTCAATATTGGTGACAGTGTTGCAGTAAGTGGTGTTTGTCTGACTGTTGTAAAAATTGTGAATCGGCTCTTCGAGGCACATGTTTCAAAAGAAACATTATCCTGTACCGTTGGGCTGGAGAGTCATAAACCTGTTAATCTTGAAAAGGCATTGAGACTTTCAGATCGACTCGGTGGCCATCTGGTAAGCGGTCATGTTGACGGTGTAGGACAGGTAATACGATTCGAGGAACTCGGTGACTGCTGGCAACTTGTCATAAGAGCCCCGAACCAGCTTAGTCGATTTATTGCCGTAAAGGGCTCGATTGCTGTTGATGGCGTTAGCCTGACAGTAAACAATATAGAGAAGGATGTTTTTAGCATGAATATCATTCCCCATACTCTAGAAGTGACAACGTTAAAAAACCTCGGGATAGGAAGTCGTGTCAACTTGGAAGTCGATTTAATTGCACGCTACATCGATCGCATGAATCAATGGAATAACGAAGGGGGTCTTGCTTAATGAGCTCAAATATCAGCCCAATCAGCGAGATAATCAATGAAATACGAAACGGCCGAATGGTTGTACTTGTCGATGAGGAAGACCGCGAGAATGAAGGTGATCTTGTCTTGGCTGCTCAGTTCACCACACCCGAACATATAAATTTCATGGCAAAGTATGGCAGAGGCCTGATTTGCCTGACCTTGACCGAGGCAAGGTGTCATCAGTTAAACTTGCCCTCCATGGTCGCAAACAATAGCTCTAGCATGCATACGAACTTTACAGTTTCAATTGAGGCTGCATCCGGGGTCACAACCGGGATTTCAGCTGCGGACAGGGCGACCACCATACTGGCTGCCGTAGCTAAGAATGCCCTACCAAAAGACATAGTTAGTCCGGGACATGTTTTTCCGTTGACCGCGGAGAACGGGGGGGTCTTGGTTAGGGCAGGACACACGGAGGCAGGCTGCGATCTGGCCGGGCTCGCAGGCTTAGAACCGGCTTCAGTGATCTGTGAAATATTGAAAGACGATGGGAACATGGCAAGATTGCCTGATCTAATAACTTTCGCGTCAGAACATAATCTTAAGATTGGAACCATTGCCGACCTTATTCATTACCGCAGTGAAAATGAAAGTTTGATCCAGCGGGCATCGGAGAGAATGATTCAAACTCCCTATGGTGAAATGCTTTTGATTGCCTACAAGGATAAAATCGCAAATGAAACTCATATTGCGCTTGTAAAAGGCACCCCTGCCATTGAATCCGAAGTTCTGGTTCGTGTTCATGAGCCGCTCTCCGTCTTCGATTTGATTGATTCTTCAAGCAAATCGCATTCGTGGAATACCCTGAAAGCCATACAAACGATAAACGATCATGGCTGCGGGGTCATCGTCCTGTTACATCGAAATGAAAACGGTGATGACCTCTTAGGTAGGATCATGCACGCAGACGAACCAATACGATTAAAACAAGACCTACGGAACTACGGGATCGGTTCCCAGATTCTGCTTGACATTGGAGTACGTAAAATGAAACTGATGGCGACACCACGTAAAATGCCAAGCATGACTGGATTTGGATTGGAAGTGACAGGATATTTAGAAGCGTGAGATAATAACTCTTGTGGAAAACGTGAATCTTACAGGCCATTTTCTAATTGCAATGCCTGCAATGCTAGATCCTTATTTTGCAAAATCGGTAACCTACATCTGTGAGCACAATAACAATGGTGCCATTGGCGTCGTGATTAATCAACCGATTGACATGAGGCTTGATGCACTTTTCAGACAAATCAACCTTGAAATAGATAATGCTGACATCGCCATCCAGAATGTATATTTTGGTGGCCCAGTTCAGTCTGACCGAGGATTTGTGCTGCACCAACCTGTTGGAGATTGGGATTCAACGATTGCTATCGTCGGTAATAATGCCCTAACAAGCTCCAAAGATGTTTTAGAAGCCGTTGCAAATGGAGAAGGTCCAAATAAGCTCCTGGTTTCATTAGGGTACGCCGGCTGGGCTCCTGGTCAGCTTGAAGAGGAAATCGGACTAAACGCCTGGCTGTCCGTTCCAGCAAACGACAAGGT
>CAIPBJ010000104.1 GCA_903863255.1 uncultured Methylophilaceae bacterium | reverse complement strand
GCCTTGTGGATAGGACTTTACTTAAATAGTAGTATACCACCTAGGAAAATTAATACCGTTTGTCTGTTCCCAAAAATGAAAATTTGGCTATGAAATGCCAGTTTAAGAACAACAGTATAAATAGTGAATCTGATTGCTAACTATTTAAAAAATTAGAAAACTTTATAAATTATGTCCTCAAGAGAATTATTTCTGTCTTCCGTGAGCTATGAATTTAGAAGGGTTGCCCGTTACCTTTATGAGCTTCTGTCGCGCATCTGTTTTTGGAACTGGAAGATAAAAGAATTTCCAATAAAAGCAAATAGCTTCAATTCACTCTTATATCTCGGACGTCGAAGTAGAGAAACATCTGCAATGATGATTCTGGGTGTCTGGCACAACTCGGTTAAAAAGATAGTTGATCATGAACATCGTGTAAAAAGGAGAGTTATCGTAAGTGAACTACCCTTCCCAGACGCAATCTGCGTTCCCAATTATCTTAGTCACGTTTTACCAATCGACAGGCCACTGGATGAACTCATAGGAAATATAGGCAGTGATAAACTTAAGTTCTATCAAAAAAACAGGGCCAGTTATCGTGTAGAAAAAATTGTTGCTGATCAGGAGATTAATCAAATTGACCAAACGATGCTTCGATCATTCGCAACACACCGATACGGGGAATGGGCACTCCAACTTAAATTATCTAAAGTCAAATCCATCGCTCTTAAGCAAGGGACACTCAATGTAATCTATTTCAACGAACAGAAGGTAGCGTGCAGTCTGGGTTCATCTATGAGCAGAAATGGAAAAAGTATCTGGAGAGGTGAAAGAGCTGGCTTTCCTGAGAACGTTTACACCCATAGCAAAACATTCAATGAAATCAACACAATGAACTATTTTCTAGAAATTGAATGGGCATGCCAGCATGGTTATGATTTTTATGAAATCGGGGTGAGCCTTGCCCGGCCTGAAGATAACGTCTTGCAATGGAAAAGAAGACTTCGTGGCCATCTAGATACGATGGGCAACTATAATTATTTCTATATTCGGCCACCGAAGGAAAACGCATGTGATTTTTTCTGGGAAACACCGTTATTTGGTTTAGAAAATGGCAAAATATGCCTACATCTGGGCAAACCAGACGACAAAACGGATGACGAGTTCATCATACGCTATCGCTCGATGGGATTTGGCGGCTTATCGACAATATATATTCACTGTGACCGCGCGCCCTCTCAACCAGCATTAACACGAATTGCAAATCTCTATAACCATTTCGAAAAGCCACCAAACATCAAAATTATATCCAAGCAATAGGGAATCAACTGGCCAGAACGAGTTTCGCATATCGGTAAAACCCCAACTTCACAGTCATTATCGCCTCTTATTTCGATTTATTTAAAAAAATTCAACAAATTTACTAAAGTTATTAAATATTCTTCCGTTATCAAATTTGATTACATCCTTACCCTGAATCCAATGGATGATAAGTGCAACACCTTACTCTAATGAATTAGCTTCTATTCCTAGAATCGAAAAATGGTTATTTATTAGAAAATAATTCATAGGGTAATTATATAAATTATGGAGAATTAGAATGAAGTTGACTGTTACAAAAAAAATGTTGGTACTAACAAGTTTCATTGTTTTTGGTCTAGTAGGATTTTCAGTTACAAGTTACACCAAATTGAATCAGGTTTTTGATAGTGCCAGTTATGCTTATGTGAACACAGTTCCAACTTATATGCAGTTTCTTAAAATTAATGATTCGGTTAATAACTTACTCAAAGAATCCCTATTTCATGTAGTAGTAACGGATCCATCCGAGATGGCGCAAATTGAGAAAACAATCAATGAGTATAAAGCCCAATTGGACGAATCCGTGCTTAAGTATTCAAAAGATGCATGTGATGGTCAAACTTGTATTTCAGACGAAAAAGAACAAAAAATGTTTGATGAATTACTTAGGTTAAAGGATGCTATTGAGATTCCACGCTTAAAAGTATTGAATTTTTCAAAACAGAATAAAACAAAAGATGCTGAAATTACTGTTAAAAATGAATTGATCCCAGCCTTCAATGAGTTAAGAAAAGCCGTTCAAGTTGAATTGGATTACAATGTCTCGTTAGCAAAACAAGCTCGAGAAGATGCTATTGCAAAGAAGCAGAAAGCTACGCAACTATCTGTTTTAATCAGTTTACTTATCATCGTAGCAATCAGTACCTTCTGCTGGTTTTTTGCACGTAATTTGCTACGTCAGTTGGGAGGCGAACCCGATGCATTAGCCGATTTGGCCAGAGACTTTGCCAAGGGTGATTTAAGTGCGGTAATCAAATTAAATAAGGATGATACTTCAAGTATTGCATCCTCTTGCCAAACATTACAAAAAGCCCTTCGGAAGCTTGTTTCCGATGCAGATATGCTATCCCTAGCGGCAGTCGAAGGCAAACTATCGACCCGTGCGGACGCAAACCAACACCAAGGCGATTTCCGTAAAGTCGTCGACGGTGTGAATGCCACTTTGGATTCAGTCATTGGCCCATTGAATGTAGCGGCTCATTATGTGGATCGCATCTCTAAAGGTGACATCCCAGCTAAGATTACTGACAGCTACAACGGAGACTTCAATACCATCAAGAACAACCTCAATCAATGTATCGATGCCGTGAACACTATGGTGGCCGAGGCCAATCATCTAGAAAAAGCCGCTATTGAAGGAAGATTGTCGACACGTGCCGATGCATCCAAGTATCAAGGTGATTTCCGTAAGGTTGTGGAAGGCGTCAACAATTGTCTGGATGCAGTCATTGGCCCATTGAATGTTGCGGCGAACTATGTAGACAGGATCTCAAAAGGTGATATCCCAAATAAGATCACGGATACTTACAATGGTGATTTCAATACGATCAAGAACAACCTCAATACCTGTATCGATGCCGTGAATGCCATGATCGCCGATGCTGCGATGTTATCGGATGCAGCAAGGAAAGGCTTGCTGTCAACCCGTGCGGATGCAGGCAAACACCAGGGGGACTTCCGTAAGATCGTTGAAGGCGTGAACGACACGCTGGATTCAGTCATCGGTCCATTGAATGTGGCAGCGAAATACGTGGATGACATTTCAAAAGGACAAATCCCCTCCAAGATAACGGATTCATACAACGGTGATTTCAACACCATCAAGAACAACCTCAACCAATGTATCGATGCCGTAAACAAACTGGTCTCGGATGCTAATTTGTTATCTGAAGCGGCTGCCGAAGGTCGAGTGACCGTGCGTGCGGATGAGACAAAACACCAAGGCGATTTCCGTAAAGTCGTAGAAGGGGTAAATGCGACCCTTCAAACTATTGTAGAACCAATCATCGCCATCAAAGCTGCGGTGGAAACGATCAACACTGCAGCAGGCGAGATATCATCGGGAAATGCCGATCTATCAAGCCGTACTGAAGAGCAAGCCTCCAGCCTTGAAGAGACCGCGGCAAGTATGGAAGAACTCGCCTCCACTGTAAAACAGAATGCTGAGAATGCCAAACAGGCCAATCAGCTCGCCATGGCGGCATCAGGCGTGGCCATAAAAGGCGGAGAAGTCGTTAACGATGTAGTCAACACAATGAGTGCAATAAACGAAAGTGCAAAAAAGATCGAAGACATTATCTCGGTCATTGACGGTATCGCTTTCCAGACGAACATCCTTGCTTTGAACGCAGCAGTTGAAGCGGCCCGTGCAGGGGAACAAGGTCGTGGATTTGCCGTAGTAGCCGGTGAAGTACGTAATCTGGCACAACGTTCAGCCAGTGCCGCAAAAGAGATCAAGGAATTGATTTCCGATTCGGTCAGCAAAACAACCGAAGGCACCAAACAAGTCGAGATGGCGGGGATCACGATGCAAGACATCGTCGCTTCCGTCAAACGTGTCACCGACATCATGGCTGAGATATCATCTGCCTCAATGGAACAAAGTACCGGTATCGATCAGGTCAATAACGCGGTGACTCAAATGGACGAAGTGACGCAACAAAATGCTGCACTGGTCGAACAAGCGGCTGCATCAGCAGAGTCCCTTCTTGATCAGGCCACCCAACTTTCCGATGTTGTCAGTGTGTTCAAGCTTGATAACGTTGCCAGCAGTTCCCATAAAGCGACATCCGTCCAAGTTGACAAGATCCATGCAAAGTCACCTGCAAAAAAATTGCATGAGGTTAGAAAAACGCCCATAACGGCAATGGCAAAGACGGGTACCGACGACGCTGAGTGGGAAGAGTTTTAGTCTACTTCATAACCTCACTGTCTTAAAATATGGATGGTGAGGTTATTCAGCCAATTGAATGAATGAAAGAAAAATCATGAATATCGACAATAAAATCCCTTTGCCAAATACTGAATTGAAAATAGGCGAGTTACCCAATGAGTATCTCACATTCATACTCGGTAAGGAGACCTATGGTATCGACATCTTGAAGGTACAGGAAATCAGAAGTTATGAGAATGTCACAACGATTGCCAATTTGCCTGCACATATCAAAGGGGTGGTGAACCTGAGGGGAAGCATCGTCCCAATCATTGACTTACGCATCAAGTTGAATTTAAAGAGTGTCGAATACAACGACTTTACCGTGGTGATCGTACTCAATATCAAGAATCAGACCATAGGCATAGTCGTAGACAGGGTATTTGACGTGATGGAATTCAAATCCGAGGAAATGAGGAACGTTCCTCAATTACTCGACACTTCAACTAAACATATCGATGCCATTGCTCACTCTGAGGACACCATGGTGGCTCTCGTCAATATCGAAGAACTAATTGATTCCAATGAAATTAGTCTGATAGGACAATCTTCAATCCAATAACATGCATGAGTCGATTGCGACTCCATTTGACGATCTAAGAAAGAGGCAATTTTCATTCCCGCCTCTTTCAGTAAATTAAAAAAATGGACAGAACGTTTAAAAGTAAATGGTCGCAACTAGGCACCGCAGAAACTGCATTATGATCAAAAATAAAAGCACTCATTAAAGTCATATAACTTCCCCATTCCATAAGAAGTTAAAGTTAAATTTGAACGATTTCTTAATAAGCATCTTTAAGAAATGAACGTCCAAATATTTTTATTCTTTTGATATTCAATCATTTGACTTCCTCACCGGCCTGAATGATCTGACCCCACAGAAGTTACCAAAACTTTGGGAGTTTTATTAAAAAGCGCATCAGACGGACAGCCGAATCACTTCGGTCATGAAATAAGTTAGTAATGTTGGCCATTTATGATAGAAAGATAGAAGACAGTTTCATCATCAAATGGTAATTTTTGTTGTACATTACTGAACATAATTATTTCTAACACTCTGACGCGTAATCAATTTAATGAATTGGACAAAATTAAAAGAGATATATAAAGAAACAAAGCTCCTCTATCCTGGATATGGTCTTATGCCTTTCGCCAAAAGGATAACTTTCATCGCTTTCAGTTTGCCTTTACTTGACCATGTTAGTTCCTGGCTAAAAGCCGATAACAATCCTTTACTTGTAAGAGAATTCGCCAATCTTCCTGTCATACGGGAGTTCTTCTTTAGACCTTATGTCAATAATAATTGGAATTCGGTTGAACGGATGGATGCAATAACTAGGCATTATCTTCTTGTTTCAAAATGTGTTCCGATTTTCGATGTTCCATTAAACAAATGCATTTTTCTCTTAACTTTTGATTTAAATGGCCATCACTTCAAAGTTGTCCTCCACAAACCTGACTGGATGGTGGGTGAAGGCGAAATAGCCTTGAGTTTGTTTTACGAAGATTTGGGTGAGATATATAGCGTAATGCTTACTTTATCGGGTACGCCTTCAAATTTGAAG
>CAIPBJ010000103.1 GCA_903863255.1 uncultured Methylophilaceae bacterium | reverse complement strand
TATAATAATTGAATTCTATTCCAAGCTTAATGGTCGGTTGCTTCGAATCGAACTAAAGTAGACACTACTTTGTCAGATTCAAACATGAAATAACAAATCGATACCAATCAAGCTGCAAGTTATAATTCGATGAATACTAGGAGATAAAATTTGATCACCCGAAAAATCTTGATGATTTTGGCGATCGTTCCTTTGATGGGACATGCTGAAGTGAAGGAATTCAAACTAAACAATGGCCTAAAACTGATCGTTCAGGAGGATCATCGTTCACCTGTCGTGGTTTCTCAGGTCTGGTACCGAGCAGGAAGTCTTGATGAGGTAAACGGAAAGACAGGTGTTGCCCATGTCCTTGAACATATGATGTTTAAGGGTACAAAGTCCGTTAAGCCAGGCCAGTTCTCGAGACTGATCGCCGCCGCAGGAGGTCGCGAAAATGCATTTACTGCCACAGACCATACCTGTTATTTTCAACAGCTTGAGAAATCTCAATTACCCCTTTCCTTCAAGCTGGAAGCTGATCGGATGGCCAATCTCAATATAACGGATGAGGAGTTCTCCAAGGAAATAAAAGTCGTGATGGAAGAGCGCCGTTGGCGAACAGAAGATAAACCTCAATCCAAAGTGAATGAACAGTTCCAGTCGACTATCTATCATGTACACCCCTACAGCAGACCCGTAGTAGGTTGGATGAACGATCTTGAAAACATGACAGCAGAGGATGCAAGGGAGTGGTATAAAACATGGTACGCGCCAAATAATGCAACGGTCGTTGTGGTGGGTGACGTAAATGCTCAAGAGGTTTATGAATTAGCTAAAAAATATTTTGGAGGCATCCCGTCTCACGTTTTACCAACGAGGAAACCTCAGGTTGAACCGGATCAGCATGGTGAAAGACGCGTGGTAGTGAAAGCACCAGCGAAACTCGCTTATATCCTAATGGGTTTCCATGTGCCATCCTTAATGGATCCTGACAAGGATACCGAACCTTATGCGCTCGAAATCCTTGCAGGCGTGCTGGATGGAAATCCATCTGCCAGGCTGAATCAGGATCTGGTGAGACAGTCACAAATTGCGATCGATGTCGATGCCGGATACGATATGGTTCAGCGCGGACATGAATCCATTTTTGAAATTGACGGAACCCCATCAGAGGGGAAAACCGTTGCTGAACTTGAAAAGGCGATCATTCAGGAAATCGAAAGGATCAAGGAATCGGGCGTGACTGAAGAGGAATTGACGCGTGTCAAAGCCCAAGTCATCGCTTCCAAAGTTTATCAGAGAGATTCTATGTTCTATCAGGCAATGCAGATCGGGCAGCTTGAAAGTGCCGGTTTCTCTTGGAAGATACTTGACGACTATCCTAATCGCTTAAAGGCCGTAACACCTGAGCAAGTTCAGGCTGTGGCAAGAAAATACCTAGTCAATGAAAACCTGACCGTGGCAACGTTGGATCCACAGCCAATTGATCCTAACTACAAGCCTATGGCTCCCCCTACGGACAGGTAATGAAGACATCTAATTTTGAGGCTAAATGAACATGAATCAAATAATGCATTTGAAATGGTGGTTACTGTTTTTTGTACTGACTTTCACTCTATCGGCACAAGCGACATTAAGAATAGAGCATTGGCAAACCAGTGATGGTTCACAAGTGTATTTCGTGGAGAACCACGACTTGCCCATGATTGATGTAAGTACCAATTTTTCCGCAGGAAGTGCGTATGACAGAATGGGTAAATCCGGTGTGGCAAGCATAACTCGTTACATGATGAGTTTGGGCGCAGCGGGTATGACTGAAGATGCTATTTCCAAAAGACTGGCAGATTCGGGTGCTTTAATGTCGGGAGACTTTGATCTGGACCGTTCCAGTTTAAGTTTGCGCACATTGAGCAGTCAGAGTGAACGGGATCTTGCACTCGATATTTATCTCAATATCTTGCAGAAGCCAGATTTTCCCGAGACTGTTCTCGCTCGTGAGAAAACCCGAATCATCTCTGCATTAAAAGAGTCAGCCACGCAACCTGAGAGCATTGCAAACAAGGCTTTCATGAAAGCCTTGTATGGCAATCATCCCTACGCTTTTGATGGAAACGGGGAGCCCGAGACTGTAATAGCTATAAAAAGACAGGAATTGATCGACTTCTATGAAACGCATTATCAGGCTAAAAATGCAGTTATCGCATTGATTGGCGATATGACGAATGAGGAAGCCAGAAGACTGGCTGAAAAGATATCTTCAGGATTGCCTAAAAACAGTGCCAATGAGCAAATCGCACCTGTCAGCTATCCAGATTCGGCATCCGAGCAGCGAATTCCGCACCCTGCAACTCAGTCTCATATCCTTTTGGGTTACCCAGGCATAAAACGCGGTGATCCGGATTACTTCCCGCTTTATGTTGGGAACTACGTCCTGGGAGGCGGGGGGTTCGTTTCCCGTCTGACAGAGGAGGTGAGGGAAAAAAGAGGACTGGTATACAGCGTTTACAGTTACTTTATGCCGATGGCTGAACTGGGACCTTTCCAGATCGGACTTCAGACCAAGAAAGAGCAATCCGAAAGCGCGCTTAAAGTGGTTCATGAGACACTTGATAAATTTATTCAAGACGGGCCTACAGAAGCTGAATTGATTGCAGCGAAACAGAATATTCTTGGAGGATTTCCATTACGTATCGATTCCAACAGTAAAATTCTGGATTATCTGTCGGTGATAGGTTTCTACAAGCTTCCTTTGACGTATCTAGACGATTTCAATAAGAAGGTGAGCGAGGTGACGACCGCACAAATTAAAGAAGCCTTCAATAGACGTATTAAAACTGACAAGTTGGTAACGGTGATCGTTGGTGGCAGCCAATAACAAAGTTAGGATAGGTGCTGGAGAATGGAGAAGCCGATTGCTGACTTTTCCAGATATTGCCGGGCTGCGACCGACCCCTGACCGTGTTAGGCAAACCTTGTTTAATTGGTTGGGTCAGGACCTTCATGGTTTAACCTGTTTGGATTTGTTTTCCGGTACGGGTGTCATGGGGTTTGAATCGCTTTCAAGAGGAGCGAGTCGGGCCGTCCTGATTGAAAAGTCTATGCCTGCATATCGAGCGCTCATTGAAAACAAAACCGCGCTGAGAGCCACCAATGCGGAAATTCATAATATGGATGCCATGGATTTCTTAAAAAACAACACTGACTTGTTTAATGTGATTTTTGTCGATCCGCCCTATAATCAAAATTGGTTGCCAAGGATTCTTCCTTTGCTTCAAGAGCACCTTCATCAGGATGGTTATTTGTACGTTGAGGCAGAATATGCCCTTGAAGATTTAAAGGAATGGCAGATAACTAAACGTGGGAAGGCAGGAAACGTTTTTTACCACTTATTAAAAGTGTATTAGACTGCTAAAATCCCGCTTTGTTAATCGATAGACAGTGCCATGCAAAATCTAAAAGTGGTTTACCCTGGAACGTTCGACCCCATGACACTTGGACATGAAGATCTTGTTCGTCGTTCAGCGGGATTGTTCAATGAAGTCATCGTGGCCGTTGCCCAAAATACGACAAAAAAGCCTTTTTTTGAATTAGACGAACGAGTTGAAATGGCATCTGAAGTACTCAGTGATCTTAATAATGTCAAAGTCATGGGATTTTCTGGATTGCTGATGCATTTTGTTAAGGAGCAGGAGGCTAGGGTGGTAATTCGGGGTTTGCGAGCAGCTTCGGATTTTGAATACGAGTTTCAATTGGCAGGCATGAACCGCAAGTTATACCCTGAAGTTGAATCACTGTTCCTGACCCCTGGGGAACAATACATGTTTATTTCTTCAAGCTTGGTCAGAGAGGTGGCGATCTTAGGGGGAGATATTAGTAAATTTGTCGCTCCAATTGTCAAGCTTAAAGTTGATGCAAAAGTAAAAACAATTAAATTCTTACAAACCAGATAAACATGTCATTAAAGATTACTGATGAATGCATCAACTGCGATGTTTGTGAGCCGGAGTGCCCGAATGGTGCCATTTTCCAAGGGCCTGAGATCTACGAAATTAATCCGGCCTTATGCACGGAATGTGTCGGTCATTATGATAAACCACAATGCCAGCAGGTCTGTCCCATTGATTGTATTCCATTTGATCCGGATCGACGCGAAACAAAAGACGAGCTAATGGAAAAATTTAAGAAAATCACGTCAGTGAAATGAGGAGAAAAGATGAGAATATTGCATACAATGCTTCGGGTGGGTAATCTTGAACGTTCAATTGAGTTCTATACCAAGATTCTGGGGATGAAACTCCTAAGGCACCATGACTTTCCTGATGGTAAATTTACCTTGGCTTTTGTCGGATATGGCGATGAAATAGATCATACTGTGATTGAACTGACGTATAACTATGGTCAGGAAGTTTATGAGTTGGGGACAGCCTACGGTCATATCGCAATTGAGGTCGACGATGCTTATCAAGCCTGTGAAGAAGTTAAAAAAGCTGGATTAAAGGTTCTTCGCGAAGCCGGGCCCATGATGCATGGCAAGACGGTCATTGCATTTATTCAGGACCCGGACGGATACAAGATAGAATTTATCCAAAAAGGAACGTTCTAGAGTCAATCGGCGTGAATCCACCCATTTTTTTAAAGGCTGTTGAGTTGGCTTTGCAAGGGGAATGGGACGCGGCTCACGAGATTGTGCAGGAGTCGAACCACAAGACTGCCAACTGGATTCATGCTGTATTGCATAAGATTGAGGGTGACGCATGGAACAGCCGATATTGGTACGCGAGAACCGATGGCCGTCATTACGAGGACTTTGGTGATTCCAGTGAGGAACTGGCTGAGATAAAGAAAGTACTTTCAGAGGGATGATTCTATGACGGTCAGTTCTTGACTGACCGTCAATTCGATCAGTCGAAGAACCCTTTTACTTTGTTTAACCATCCTTTTGCTCGAGGACTGTGTTTTGCGCTATCCGACTCGTTGATTTCTTCAAGTTCCCTGAGAATTTCCTTTTGTCTTTCTGTCAATTTCACTGGGGTCTCTACCACGACATGACATAGCAAATCGCCATTCTCATTGCCGCGTAACGGTTTGATCCCTTTGCCTCGCAACCTGAAAACTGCTCCAGTCTGAGTTTCTGACGGGATTTTCATCCGTGCATGACCTTCAAGAGTTGGGATTTGTATCTCCCCGCCAAGTGCAGCCGTACTAAAACTGATTGGCATCTCGCAATGCAGATTGGCACCTTCACGCTCGAATATGTCATGTTTCTTTAGATGAACGACAACATACAGGTCGCCTGGCGGGCCACCGTTGACGCCAGCTTCGCCTTCCCCGCTTAGACGTATCCGATCTCCCTCGTCCACTCCTGCTGGAATCTTGACTGAAAGCGTCTTGTGTTCTTTTACACGGCCGCCACCTTGGCAGGTGTTACAAGGATCCTTGATCATCTTGCCGGTGCCATGGCACTTGGGACAGGTTTGTTGCACCGAAAAGAATCCCTGCTGCATTCTCACCTGTCCGTGCCCCCCACATGTGGTACATGTGACAGGCGATGTTCCGGGTTTCGCACCGGAACCATGACAGGTTTCGCATTCAGACATCACGGGGATCCTGATCTTTGTCTCCGTTCCGCTGGCCGCATCTTCAAGGGAGATTTCCATGTTATATCGTAAATCTGCGCCTCGGTAGACATTGGAACGTTGACCACCCCGACCGCCACCAAAGATGTCGCCGAAGATATCACCAAATGCATCACTGAAGTTTCCATAGGCTGCACCACCTGGTCCGGCACCCATGCTTGGGTCTACACCTGCATGACCATACTGATCATAGGCTCCACGCTTTTGATCGTCGGAAAGAATTTCGTAGGCTTCTTTCGCCTCTTTAAATTGTTCTTCAGCTTTTGGATTATCGGGATTCCGGTCCGGATGATATTTCATTGCAAGCTTGCGATAAGCCTTTTTTATATCATCACCGGATGCATCGCGATTGACTCCTAAGACTTCATAATAATCTTTTTTACTTGCCATCATTTTTCCCAGTCTGGATTGGAGTTTGGATCGTTAAGAGTAAAATGCATAAAAGCCCCAAGTTTCTGGGGCTCTGCTTGTCATGAATTGACTTCGATCAATCCTTCTTAACCTCTTCAAACTCAGCGTCGACAACCTCCGCATCTACAGTCTTCTCACCTTGAGGCTGTGCTCCAGGTTCATTACCTGCCTGCTGAGCTTGCTGTTCTGCGTAGACTTTCTCACCAAGCTTTTGCGAGGCTTCCATCAAGGAATTGGTTTTTGCTTCTATCGTTTCCTTGTCGCCATCTTTGAGGACATCTTCAACTTCCTTGATGGCAGATTCGATCTTGGACTTTTCATCAGCGTTCAACTTGTCCCCATGTTCAGCCAATGACTTCTTGACACTATGAACCATGCCATCCGCTGCATTTCTTGCATCAACCAGTTCGCGCAGTTTCTTGTCTTCGTCTGCGTGCGATGCGGCGTCTTCTTCCATGCGTTTGATCTCGTCTTCAGAAAGTCCGGAATTCGCTTTGATCGTGATTTTGTTTTCCTTGCCCGTTGCCTTATCTTTTGCAGAAACGTGCAAGATACCGTTCGCATCGATATCGAACGTCACTTCGATTTGTGGCATGCCTCTTGGTGCGGGAGGGATGTCACTTAAATTGAACTGACCCAGACTCTTGTTGCCGGAGGCCATTTCACGTTCACCTTGCAACACTTGAATCGTCACGGCATTCTGATTATCTTCTGCCGTTGAGAAAACCTGAGATGCTTTGGTAGGAATAGTCGTGTTCTTTTTGATCAGCTTCGTCATCACGCCACCCAAGGTCTCGATACCAAGTGACAAGGGTGTGACATCCAGTAGCAACACATCCTTAACGTCGCCTTGCAATACACCACCTTGAATTGCAGCGCCAACAGCAACCGCTTCATCCGGGTTCACGTCCTTGCGTGGTTCCTTTCCAAAGAACTCTTTAACCTTTTCCTGCACCTTAGGCATGCGTGTTTGGCCACCGACAAGAATCACGTCTTGAATATCGCTCAATTTAACACCGGCATCTTTTAGCGCGACTTCACATGGTTTGATCGATCTTTCGATAAGGTCTTCGACCAGGCTTTCAAATTTGGTGCGCGTAATTTTCACTACCAAGTGTTTTGGGCCTGTGGCATCGGCAGTGATGTAAGGAAGGTTAACCTCGGTCTGTGAACTTGAGGACAATTCAATTTTAGCCTTTTCAGCAGCTTCCTTTAAACGCTGTTTCGCCAACAAATCGTTACGAAGATCCAATCCGTTCTCTTTTTTGAATTCATCAGCCAGATAATCAATCAAACGATTGTCAAAATCTTCCCCACCTAGGAAGGTATCCCCATTGGTTGAAAGAACTTCAAACTGATGCTCGCCGTCAATTTCTGAGATTTCGATGATAGAAATGTCGAATGTGCCTCCGCCAAGATCGTATACGGCAATCTTGCGGTCTCCTTCTTGTTTGTCCAGGCCGAACGCCAATGCAGCAGCAGTCGGTTCGTTGATGATGCGTTTGACTTCCAGGCCGGCGATCCGACCAGCATCCTTCGTTGCCTGACGCTGACTATCGTTGAAATAGGCCGGGACAGTGATAACGGCTTCAGTCACCTCTTCGCCGAGGTAATCCTCTGCGGTTTTCTTCATTTTGCGAAGCACTTCAGCAGAAATTTGTGGAGGCGCCATTTTGGTTCCACGCACTTCAACCCATGCATCACCGTTATCGGCCTTGGCAATGGTATAGGGCATGAGTCCGATATCTTTTTGAACTTCTTTTTCATCAAAACGACGTCCGATGAGTCGTTTAACCGCGTACAACGTATTCTTTGGATTGGTTACAGCCTGACGCTTAGCCGGTGCTCCAGCGAGAATCTCACCATCATCCTGATAAGCAATGATGGATGGAGTCGTTCTTGCTCCTTCAGCATTCTCTATGACGCGTGGTTTGCCGCCTTCCATTACTGCGACGCAGGAATTGGTTGTGCCCAAGTCGATACCGATAATTTTTCCCATGATCTATCCTTTTTGATTCTTTAAATTAATGTAATTGCGATGTAACAATAGTGGGGATGCATTTTTATAATTCAAGCCCCGTTTTTAATTAGCTTTTAGCTTTAACGACCATGACCAGCGCAGGTCTCAAAACACGTTCATTCAATGTATACCCTTTTTGAAGCACACTTATCACCGTGTTTGGTTCTGCATCTGCCTCAATGGCGCTGATGGCCTGATGTTTGTTGGGATCGAACTTCTCCCCGACAGGATTGATTTCGTTGATATTGAATTTTTCGAACACACTCGACAGTTGCTTTGATGTTAGCTCGACACCATTCTTGTAACTGTCCAAACTCGCATTCTCAACAGTGAGGGCTGCATCCAAACTATCCTTAACTGCCAATAGCTCACCCGAGAACTTTTCTAAGGCGTATTTACGCGCTTTTTCGATATCATCCATTGCTCGTCGGCGAATGTTTTCCCCTTCAGCCTTGACATAGAGAACCGCGGCTTGCTGTTCAGCCAGCTGCGCTTCAAGTTCTTCTATTCGACTCTGGTTATCGATAGGATACTCGGGCGTCTCTAACTCGTTACTTTGTGAATTTTCTTCGGATTGTGTTTTTTTCTTATCGTCAGCCATGAAACATCCTCAATTAATTTGAACATGGAACCGTATATGGGGATAAATTTTAGAATCACAAGACAATAAGATGAAAAAAAAGCAGAATGTTGTAAGGTATTGTCAATTCATCCAACATTAGCGGCGAACCTTATAGCGATCGTACATCCAAAGATACTGTGAGGGGCATAGCTGAATAGTGCGTTCAATTTCCATGTTCAAAGCGGTTGGCGTGCCTATCTTACCGTTGTCAACTGGACTGATGTGGATATGGTAGCCTCTTCCTTGATGGAGTCTTTCTCCAAAAGCCATCAGTACTTGCGCGCCTGTCTTTTCTGCCAGTTTGGATGCCAACGTCATTGTGTAAGCCGGTCTGCCGAAGAAGGGTGCCCACTCACCCTCGCCAGCAAGTGGTGCCTGATCGGGTAGTATTCCAATCGCTTCTCCCCTTTTAAGGGCTTGCAGCAACAGCTTCACTCCCTGATTGTTTGCTGCGGCAAGTTTAACTTTCCCGCGTTCTCTGCCCGCGTGGATTAGAGGCATTAGCCATTTTTGGCGAGGTGGCCGGTACAAGACCGTTATTGGATAAAACTGACCAAAATACAGCGAGGTGATTTCAAAACAACCAAGATGCGGAGTCAGGAAAATGATACCTTTTCCCTGAGATAATCCATCTTCCACATGGTGCCAACCGGTGCAGTGAACGTACCATTTCTTTAATTTTGGGTAATCCTTGAACCATATAGCAAAGGTTTCAAGGACCGCTTTACCTGATTCACCGATATTTGTTCGCAAGGTTCGCCTGAAATCCAGTTCATCCTTGCAAAGATGACTTTCGCGAAGATTCTCTTTCAATCGTTTTGCCGAGCTTTTTGAACTTAGATAGACCAGCCAACCCAAAAGCATTCCAATAAGGTGAACAGCCCTTAATGGGAGTTTTCCAATGGCTCTTAACGCAAATATAATTAGATTGGCTTTTAGCATCAATTCGATCTTTTATTTAGAGCTAGCGTACATTAAATTTTTTCACCGTCAAGCTGCCCGTGATTAACCTCGATTTGAAGGTTGCGGCTTGTCGCGATTCCTGACCACTAACAAAATAGCACCGTGCGAACTTAACTAATCAGTTTTGCAAATGAATCAAACACCTCTTCCGGAGTCGGGGACTGGCCCTTCCCTCCAATATTGATGGCAATTGAATCTTTAGCAGCAAAGGCTCCGTTCAGATTTGGGTAAGTGTCCGTATATATTGCAATCGCAGGGATGTTGAGGGCGACCGCCAGATGTATCAGCCCGGTATCGACCCCGATGGCAGCGATCGATCCTGCTGATACCCTTGAAAGCTCTCCTAAACCAAGTCGGGGAAGGACTATGGATTTATCAAGCCTGGAATGGATTGAATGGGCTCGTGCTAACTCCTGGTCATTCCCCCATGGCAATACAAGTGATAGTCCGATCGATTCAAGTCTTTGTCCAAGACGGACCCAGTTTTCCGAAGGCCAAAGTTTGGATTCACGACTGGTTGAGTGAAAGGCCATGACGTACTTTTCTGGCAGAGTTAAGCCGTCGAAGTTGTTATCCGTTCCAAATGGTATTCTTGGTAATCCGTAACTGGGTGGAAAAGTTGGATTGGGGTACCCCAGAACATGAGAGGCCAGTTGCCTATTTTGAGATACGGCATGCTGGTTCCTGGGAACGGAATGATGATGGTGGTAGAAAAATGCTGCCAGGAATTCTCTTGCGTTTCTTTTGTCCTGTCCATGAAGCTTGCCGATGGCGAGTGATGCAATGATCGCACTCTTGAACAGGCTTTGGCTGTCTATGATAAAGTCGTAAGGAAACGCCCTGATCTGCTTGATGAAATGACGAATCTCTCTCCAGGTTTCCGTACTAAGGAGATTCTTTCTCCAACGGCGGATGGCAACAGGAATGATGCGATTTATTTTGGGGTGTAATTTCAGAATCTCCGCGAAACTTTCTTCAACTACCCAATCAAAGATGCTATCAGGATGATATTTTAAAATATCCTCTATGATGGGCAGGTTGTGAATGATGTCCCCCATGGAAGAGGTCTTTACTATAAGGATGCGCATGATTTCAAGTGGTCATTAATATTTCAAGGGCAGTTATAACGCGTTGCGAGGGAAGTTCATTCAAGCATCGGCTTTCACTATTTTTATGTCGGTCACAACCTTCCTCGTGACAAGGAACGCATTCCCCCAATCCTTGAAGCAATAGTACATTCCCAACTCGTTGGTAGGGAGCAGCCATTTTCCATGGGCTTGCCTCAGAATGGTAGTTTTTTGGCCATGGACCCCATTTGACCGGATTGGTCGGCCCGTAGATCGCTAAGGTTGGGATGCCACAGGCGGCAGCAAGATGCGTGGTCGCTGTGTCTGGACCTATGTAGGCAGTTGCGTGCTTCAATACCTCACTGAGCACACCGAAACTGGTTTTACCTGCCAGTGATTGCATACGCTCAGGAAAGTGAGCAGCCAACTCCTCACAGTACGTTGTTTCTTCTTTTGCGTTTCCACCAGAAAGGACAATGAATTTGCCGGTTGCAATTAAATAATGGGAAAGCGCTTTCCATCCTTCATCAGTCCACCTTTTATAGCGCCACATCGGAAAGGGATGCAAGACAACATATTCGGTGTTCCGCCAATCAAACTGCAGCAGTCTGTCCAGTTCCTCGATGGCATTGATGTCGGCCGGGGGAATGATTTCAAAATATTTTTGGATGCCTAAACTGTCTGCCAATAACAGGTTCTGAATAACCGTATGCGTGTGTAAATTATCAAGTAACTTCCATGCATTGCAGATCATTCGTTTCCAAAGGCTTTGGCGGGTTAGGTTTGGAACAATGCCGATTCTTTTTTTTCCTGCCAGAAAAGCATAGAGGATTCCACGGTCATTTGCCTGGGAACTGACTGCAAGATCATAGTTTCTGAAAATCGTCTTGAATAATATTTGATAGCCTTTGAAATCAGGGTGTTCATCACTTTCTATGACGTTGTTGCAATCAGGATTGCCTTCTAACATTCCACCCTTGTTGGTATAGACCAGAACATCTATCTGTGCCTCAGGCCATGCTGCGCGCAAGGAACGTAACAAAGGCGTGACGAGCAGGACATCACCGATTTGGCGGGTCGCTATGAGCAGTATTGATTTTGGAGGGTGAGCTAATCTTAATGACATGTCATGAATTGAATTCAAGTTAGATGAATTTTCTTTTTAATCGGTTCAGCATTCTGGCTAATTTTAATCGCATACCTGATTCTGGGGTTGTCAGATTCCCTTTCCAGGCTGTACCTCGCCTCAAATAATACCGACTGAAAACATTTGAACTGATGCCCCACTTGTTTAGAAAGATATTCGATCCACTGACTCTTCTTTTCCTGAGCTTTTTAGTAGACTTTGACATGAAGTGATAGATACGACTTTTCGCTATGCCTTTAAAATGTCTGACGCCCACGTTCCAAAGTTTCATCGAGAAATCAGGATCGGAGTACATGCCAGGGGAAAACTCCGTACTGTATCCCCCGACCATATCCCATAACAACGTTGGGACGAGATTGGGCGGCCAAGTGGCCCCGTTCCAGTCTTCGTGCAAGGGTTCCTTGAAGGATTGGAGCAGTTTCTCTTCCTGGAAGTTTTCAGGGTGATTCCCAAAGTCAAAGGGCGCTATTGCACAGCGGTTGCCGGAGAACTTTGGTTCGATCATGGTTGAAGACAGAAAGAAAAAAATGGACGTCTGACGCTGTATTTCCTCATTTAACCAAAAATCCCAATCGGGGCAGGCATACATATCATCATTGAAATACACCAAATAATCGCATCGAACCAATTGTCGGGCGACGTTCAAAGCATAACAAATCCCGATGTTCGCTTCAGATAGCGTGTAGTCTAAGTCTTCAGATTCAGCCCATTGCCTTGTTCCATCGGAACCTTCATTGATGTGAAGGATGATCTGATGTTCAAAACGGGAATTCTTTTTGAGGCTTTCAATGCATATTTTCAGATAATCCAGATTATTCCATGTTGGGATAATGATTGAAAAAACGGCTTGGTCGTTAACGGCATTGCAACGGCGAATCGAGACCTTGGGTGCGGATTCTAAAAATGGCTGATCGATCATCGGGTAATCATTTTTTTGTTAGATTGAGATAATATAGTTTTATATAGCGGTAATAAGTCACTTCCGCATTTGAAACAGCAAGCATGAAACCCTCGCGGCCATCAAGAAATCCAGCTCTAAGAAAATAGGTTCGAATGAACGCCCAAACCCCATGCATTATCGCAGATGACAATGAACCGTTTTTGCCCTTTTTATGAAGTTCTTGTGCACCCCCGCTAGAATAACGATTCATCTTGTCGAGAACGGTCTCGAAATTATCGTAACTGAAGTGGATTAAGGGTTCGTTCAGATGCCCTGTAGGAAGTTCCGATTGAAGGTGTTCATGCACTTCGTGCAAGGTAAACTGGGCAGTTCCCCGTTTGAACAATCTTTTAGTGCGGTCAGGCCACCAACCTGAATGCTGCATGAACTTGGAGACAAACTTTGAACTTCTGGGTACGTCGTAAACCTGGAATTCACCTGAGTTCATTGCCGTTCTAATCTCGGCTGCCAGAGTTGGGCTGATTCGTTCATCCGCATCCAATGAAAAAAGCCATTCGGACTTGGAAGCCTCAATTGCTCGATTCTTTTGCGGACCGTAACCAGGCCAGTCAGTTTCAAGAACTGTCGCACCGGCTGATCGTGCAATTTCAGCGGTATTGTCATTGCTCCCTGAATCCAGAACCAGAACTTCATCAGCAAAGGCAGCGCTTTTGACGCAATCGAATATATTTTTGGATTCGTTCTTGGAAATGATAATGACTGAGAGCGTGCCCATTTTCTATTTCGTCTTTCGAGGTTGGTAGGCACTCAACAGAACGCCAGCCATGACACAATAGAACTTTCCTTCCCCGGCATCCAGAAGAAGTGAATTAAAAAGCGATCCGATGAACAAGGTCAGCACCAATCCTCGAAGTGCATAAGAAAGCTCCTTGGACTCCAATGAAAAGGATGCCTTGAAATGGCTGTACCAGAAAAATAGCAGACAAATCAATCCAGCCAGGCCAAGTTCTTGCGTAGTCAACAAAAACTGGTTATGCGGATTGGGTACCCTTTTCAACTGGGTATCCATATTTTTGGTCAAATCCTGATATTCATGTTCCAAACTGCCGGTGCCGCCTCCAAAGAAAGGGTGTCGCTTGATGAGTGATAATGTGTTGGTATACATTTCAACCCTTTCCCCGGCCGAGGTCTGGGTTCCATTATTCTGGTGCTGGCCGATTTCAGCGTTGGTGTCGGTTAATCGGGAATGAGGTAAGAAAGGATGAATATGGTTAAGCGCAATCAGAAGCAGGGCTGTGCCGCCTAAATAAACGAGTGCTCTTTTTCCCCATGCATCGTAAATGAACAGAACGATCAGGCATAACATCGTGACCTGTCCTGTTCTTCCATTAACTAGCACCATGACATCAACAATTGCCAGCAGACCCAAACTGAACCAGACCCATCTTGTCGACCCGATATGTCTCCATGCGCGATGCAACATAAGATAGGCGGCGAAAGACATCAGGATGTTGTGTGCGATCCTGCCTTTGAATACCACATTGTCCTGTTGGTAAAAATCATTCACTTTAGGCAAGCCCAGCGATTCCAAATAAGAAACAAAAAGGACGAGCAGCATCCCGATAAGAAAGGCATTCATCCCATATCGCCTCATTTTTTCGGTATGCATGACACTGATGATCAAAGGTATAAAAAGCAACTTGTCATATTTCATCAAGAAATTCATCCGATTGGGCCATGGGCCGCTCGAGTAGAAGACCCCGATAATATAAAAGCCGAACAGAATGAGTGTTGCAATGCCTGCCGGATTTTGACTGATTGTATTCAGTTTTGATTTGAATTCTCCCGAAAGCAGCCAGAAGATGACAAAAAGTCCTGAGGCGATACTCATGAATGCAGTGGGTAAGGCGATGCTGAGGCACGCAAAGAGGATCATCCATATTGTCAGCTTGTGTAACGTCGGTTGGATAGATGGATTCATGGCTTTTAGGTTTCGGTCATTTAACGAGATGGAAGTGTTTTTTCGTTGATTCGATATTGAAGATCGATTCCAGCCTCATCACAAGGCGGTGCTTTCTTTCCTTTCTGGTCGGCTTGTACTGATGGTCGGGGGTGAAGGCTTTTTCCGCTTCGTTTTCCAGCCATGATTGTATGATCTGAGGATGCTTCCCCTTAAATGGTGCAATCGCTTTGGGGTCGATTTGGTAACCGTTGAAGAGGGGATGGTCATGCCCCCAGTATTTTCCGACTCGCTGGACTTTTTCACGCATGGCCGAAATGTTTCGAACATGCCCGTAGTGATAAATCGGGACATTCGTAAGGGCCGCTTTAGGGTATCTTCCTTTTTTATTCTTATCCATGATCACAAAATAGAGTCCGTCAGGAGCCCAGCTGCGAATCGTATTACGAATGATCCTGCATTCCCTTCTGTACCAACCCGGACTGATCGCCATCCATTCGGGACTTCCGAAGAAATGTTTGTAATCGAACACCAATGCTTCAATATCAGGATCATTCAAATGGCGTTCCATGGATGAGCGAATTGCTGGCAGATCCTCTTCATGAAGAACTTCGTCACCTTCGAGATAAAAAGCCCAGTCTCCCGTGCAGTTATACTGGGCGATCATTTTCTGTTGCGCGTAGACGAATCCGCGATCCTGCATTTTTTCGTTCCAATGCGTTGGGATAACGATAATTTTATCGGAATTGATTGCCTTGATTCGTTCCAGCGTATCATCATCGCAGTCCCCTACTGCAACGATAAATTCGTCGCATATCGGCAGTATCGAGTTGATGCTTTCAATGAAAGGGTATCCTAAGATTGATCCATTTCGGATAAAAGTGAATCCACTGACTCTCATAACCAGGCTTTAATTATTTTGTAATGTCCTATTATAACAATCAAACAAGGTTGGTAGCGTTTTACTGGTCGATGTTTGGGTAGTAAAACGGTCAATTTTCAAATCTGATCCATTATTTCAGTTTAAAGTCAGCCTTTATTTGACGATATAGGCCTGTTTAAGGATAATCAAAGTCTAATTTAACTTTTAAGTGCGCTTAAGATTATGAAAAGAATTTTAAATGAAGTGACGGAAAGAATTCGCGAGCGAAGCGCTCCTACCCGTAAGGCTTATCTTCATAGGATCGACCAGATGGTGGCTCGGCCCCGAGGCACCGATAGGTTGGGTTGTGCGAACGTAGCTCATGCGTTTGCTGCCATGCCGAACAACGACAAATTGCGAGTGATTGTGGAAAAAGCCCCCAACATCGGTATCGTGACGGCTTACAACGAAATGCTTTCAGCTCACCAGCCTTACGTGGAATTCCCGGAAATTATTAGAAAGGAAGCACACAAGTATGGTGCAACAGTGCAGGTCGCCGGTGGCGTCCCAGCAATGTGTGACGGGATAACGCAGGGTGAGCCGGGAATGGAGCTCAGCCTGTTCTCTCGCGACACGATAGCCATGAGCACAGCGATTGCATTGTCCCATGATGTGTTTGACGCCGCATTGCTGCTAGGTGTTTGCGATAAAATCGTTCCGGGTCTTTTGATCGGGGCGCTTCAGTTCGGACATCTGCCTTGTATTTTTGTCCCTGCGGGCCCCATGAGTACAGGACTGGACAACACTGAAAAATCGAAGGTGCGCGAGAAATTTGCTCAAGGCATGGTTGGCAGGCAGGAACTTCTGGATTCAGAATCAGCCGCCTATCACGGACCCGGCACGTGCACATTCTATGGTACTGCCAATAGCAATCAGATGTTGCTAGAAGCAATGGGGCTTCATATTCCCGGCGCGGCGTTTGTCCATCCCCACGATGAACTTCGCGCATGCCTGACAAGGGAGTCCGTCAGAGCCGTTCTTGAAAACGTTCAGAACCAACGTTACATGCCGATAGGGCGAATGGTCGACGAGCGAGTGATTGTCAACGCGATCGTTGCCTTGTTGGCGACCGGCGGAAGTACAAACCACTGCATACACTGGATCGCGGTTGCACGTTCAGCCGGGATCATTATTGACTGGACTGACTTCTCGGACCTGTCTGATGCTACGCCCCTTCTGGCCAGGGTTTACCCAAATGGCAAGGCGGACGTGAATCAGTTCCAGGATGCAGGTGGCCCAGCCTTTGTTATTCGTGAACTAATCGAAGGCGGATTCATGCACGAGGACGTCAATAGCGTCGTGATTGGTGGCTTGAGGGATTATTGCAAGAAACCGAGCACCGATGGTAAGAATCTTAACTGGTCAGACTTGCCTCTGGAAAGCCCAGACGAAAGCATCTTACGATCGGCCTCAAAACCGTTTAGTGCTTCGGGAGGGCTGCGCTTGCTGACCGGCAATCTTGGCCGGTCCGTTATCAAAACTTCGTCCGTACCTGAAGATAGGCAAATTATCGAGGCGCCAGCCATCATATTCAATGCTCAGGAAGAGTTGCTGGAAGCGTTTGACAGAGGGGAGCTTGAAAAAGACTTTGTAGCCGTTGTGCGATTCCAGGGACCACGAGCAAATGGCATGCCTGAATTGCACAAATTGACACCACCGCTATCAGTCTTGCAAGGTAAAGGGTTTAAGGTCGCCATCGTAACGGACGGTCGCATGAGCGGGGCTTCGGGTAAGGTGCCCGCAGCCATTCACGTTTGTCCTGAAGCTTTAGCGGATGGGCCTATTGGCAAAGTCCGTGATGGTGACATCATTCGACTGAACTCGATAGCAGGTACTTTGAATGCGTTAGTGGATGAGGATATCTGGCAGTCACGAACAAATGCCACAATGAGTGAGTCACAGCGAAGTAACAATGCTCACGGAATGGGTCGTGAGTTGTTTGGCGGCATGCGTCGACACGTCCTGTCGGCTGAAGAAGGTGCCGTGACATGGTTGTAGAATTTGAGATTCAACCTGACCCGATCGATAAATGGGTCCGTTGAATTTCATTTTATCCATATAGATTACGTTAATCATTTTAGAGAGAAATATGAATACATTAGATTTGGCAAACCATGGACCGGTAATTCCTGTCATTGTTATTAACAAGGTCGAAGACGCCGTTCCCATGGCCGAGGCGTTGCTTGAGGGAGGAATCAAGGTGTTGGAGGTGACGCTACGAACCGCTTGTGCGCTTCAGGCGATGGAGGCAATCGCAAAATCTGTCCCGGGGGCTATTGTTGGAGCTGGAACCGTAAGAAGTGTGGCAGATGCCAAAGCAGCTAAAAATGCAGGATGCCAGTTCGCAGTGAGCCCTGGTTATACCAGTGAGGTTGGAAAAGCATCCAGAGAAATCGGTTTGCCTTTGTTACCAGGCGTCTCGACAGGATCTGAAATCATGATGGCAAATGCAGATGATTATTTCTTTCTCAAACTCTTTCCTGCCGTCGCGGTAGGGGGGATCAATTTGCTCAAGGGTTTTGCCGGACCGTTTACCGATGTTAAGTTCTGTCCTACTGGTGGCGTGACTGTTGAATCGGCACCTCAATTTCTTGCTTTGCCTAATGTTGTGGTTTGCGGAGGAACGTGGTTGACGCCTGCAGATGCCGTGTCCAGAAAAGATTGGGCACATATAACCAAGTTGGCTAAAGAGGCTAGTGCGATCAAAGCGGCCTGATGCAATTGAAAATCGAAACAAAAGAACCTATGCTGAAGGTGCAACATAGGTTTTTTTATTTATTATGAAACCGGTTGCTTATTATAAAACCATCGTTTTTGATTGTGATGGTGTAATCCTTGATTCAAATCAATTAAAAATTGATGCATATTTTTATACTGCTATCAAATTTGGAGCGAACGAGGCGCAGGCGCAGGCATTGGTGGATTACCATATTCTGTTAGGCGGGATTTCCAGATACCCTAAGTTTGAATATTTCCTGACGGACATTCTTAAAAGACCGGTTGATGACTTGTCCATGCAAAAACTGCTCACTGATTTCGGTTTGGAAGTTGAAAGACTTTTAGCTGATTGTGAAATTGCAGAAGGGTTGGACCGGCTCCGTGAAGCCACGCCAGACACAAAATGGATGGTACTTTCGGGAGGGGACCAGCTGGAGTTAAGGCGGATCTTTGCTAAACGGGGGATCGCCCATTTTTTTGACGCCGGCATATTTGGAAGTCCAGACAATAAGGACGAAGTATTGGCGCGAGAATGTGATCTTGGCAACCTGGTTTTTCCTGCATTGTTTGTGGGTGACAGTCGATACGATCATCAAGCATCGGTTCGTGCAGGCATGGACTTTGTATTTTTAAGCGGGTGGACAGACTTTAAAGGATGGCGAGAATACTGCGAATCCAATAATATAACAATTCTGCAAAGATTAAGTGATATAACCATATAAAATGATAAGTTTTTTTCAGGACTCAAAGATTTAATGTCAATTTTTATTAGACCAAGTCAACTTTCAGTGGTTGTTCCAGTGAGGAACGAACAGGACAATGTTGCAAGCTTGATAGGCGAGATCGATTCGGCTCTTGGAGGATTGATCGAGCATGAGATCGTTTATGTGGACGATGGCAGTACCGATGAAACCTTTATTAGGCTCAAGTCCCTGCAAGCTGAATATCCCCAACTTAGAATAATTCGTCATCGAACTAGCTGTGGTCAGAGTACTGCGGTCAGAACAGGCGTGATTGCCTCACGTTTCGACTGGGTTGCTACCCTGGATGGTGACGGCCAGAACAATCCTGCTGATATTCCCAAACTGTTAGAAGCACTTGAAAATGGAGTGGAACTGGTCGGCGGAAATCGGCGGGCGAGCCGGAGGGATACCTGGATAAAGAGGATGTCCTCTGTCATAGCAAATGGCGTGAGATCAAGAATGCTAAATGACGATACGCCCGATACAGGCTGTGGTTTAAAACTATTCAATCGTAAAGCTTTTCTGGATCTTCCATATTTTGATCATATGCATCGTTTCTTGCCGGCACTGATTAAGCGGCGAGGAGGCAAGATCGTCTCTGTGCCAGTCAGTCATCGAAACAGGGAGCATGGAAAATCAAACTATGGAACGATAGATCGATTGCTTGTCGGCATCGTTGATTTGTTTGGTGTCGCCTGGTTACAAAGGCGTGCCAAGATACCGAATATTCTTGAAGATTAATCAATGGATCACGCAATCAGTCCTTTTATGATGCATTTGATAGATTCAGCGCGGCACTATATTAACGATATGCCTAAAGGCGATCTGACCTGGCTGATGATTGGATTAATAGGTCAAACCCTATTCATGATGCGATTTATCGTGCAATGGATACACAGCGAACGGCATCAGAAGAGCTTGATTCCAGTGAGTTTCTGGTATTTTAGTCTTATTGGGGGACTGACTGTTCTAGCCTATGGTTTTCATAAAGCGGAACCCGTTATTATTTTGGGTCAGTTACCCGGAACCATTGTTTATGCGAGAAATCTGGTCCTGATTAATCGAAGTAAAAAGATTCATGATTAGGAACGAGTTGAAAAATAGTTCTATATTTTTAATAGAAAGAGAAAAAAATTGAAGATTACTGTTATTGGTACTGGGTACGTGGGGCTTGTGAGCGGAACGTGTTTGGCGGATGTTGGCAACGATGTACTTTGTCTGGATGTGGATCCGGCGAAAATTAAAATACTTGAAGAGGGCGGCATTCCGATTTTTGAGCCTGGCTTACTGGAAATGGTTAAGCGGAACGTTGCAGCAGGACGTTTGAAATTCACGACCGATGTCGAAAAATCGGTGCATCACGGGTCGATCCAGTTTATCGCTGTGGGCACGCCTCCTGACGAGGATGGTTCGGCAGATTTGCAATATGTCATTGCTGCCGCACGCAATATTGCAAAACACATGACGGACTATAAAGCCATCGTAGATAAATCGACCGTCCCTGTAGGAACGGCTGATAAAGTCAATGCTGCGGTAGCTGAGGTGCTCAAGGAACGTGGGGTTGATATCCCGTTCAGTGTGATCTCCAATCCTGAATTCTTGAAAGAGGGCGCCGCGGTCGAGGACTTTATGAGGCCGGACAGAATCGTGGTGGGTGCGAACGACGAACAGGCAATTTATCTGATGCGTGCCTTGTACGCTCCATTCCAGCGAAATCATGATCGTCTTGTCATCATGGATGTCCGCTCGGCAGAGCTGACCAAGTATGCTGCAAATGCAATGTTGGCGACTCGAATAAGTTTCATGAACGAGTTGGCAAATCTCTCTGAGATCCTGGGTTCTGACATCGAAGCGGTAAGACGTGGTATAGGGGCGGACCCCCGTATCGGTTACCATTTTCTTTATCCCGGCTGCGGTTATGGCGGCTCCTGTTTTCCAAAGGATGTTAAAGCATTAATCAAGACAGCAAGTGACAATGGTTATGGACTTAAAGTATTGACCGCCGTCGAAGAGGCGAATGACAACCAAAAACACGTTCTGGCCAAGAAGATCAAGCAGCATTTTGGCGAAAATCTCTCGGGTAAGCATTTCGCTATTTGGGGGTTGGCGTTCAAACCAAACACGGACGATATGCGTGAAGCACCCAGCAGGGAAGTGATAGCTGATTTGATGGCTGCAGGTGCAACAGTTAAAGCCTATGATCCAGTTGCCATGCATGAGTCGCAACGTATCTTCCAAGGGGTTAAGGGAATCGAGTTTGCAGAGAGTCCGACCGCGGCTCTTGAGAATGCCGATGCACTTATTGTTGTTACCGAGTGGAAAGAGTTCAGAAGTCCTGACTTTGATGTTATCAAAAAGCAGCTTAAGTCATCTGTCATCTTCGATGGACGTAACATATACGACCCTGCATTTGTAAAACAACATGGGTTTACCTACTATGCTATTGGGCGTTAAATAGAATAATGAGTGCATAAGTTGAAAGTTCTCGTTACAGGAGCAGCTGGTTTTATTGGTTTCCATGTTTGCCAGAAATTGCTAGCCAGAGGGGATGAAGTAGTCGGTTTAGATAATCTAAATGATTATTACGATGTGCAATTGAAACTGGCCAGATTGAACCAATTGAGAAACCATCCGCAAGGGGAACGCTTTAGTTTTTTCACTCAGGATGTCAGCCATACTGAGAGCCTGCTTGCGTTGTTCGATAGTTGCCAGCCCCAAAGGGTGATCCATCTGGCTGCCCAGGCAGGCGTGAGGTATTCTTTGAAAAACCCTCATGCCTACAGCCAAAGCAATCTTGTAGGATTTACCAACATGCTTGAAGGGTGCAGGCAGGGCAAAGTAGAGCATCTTGTCTACGCGAGCTCTTCAAGTGTCTACGGTGGAAATACAAAGCTGCCTTTTAGCGAATCCGATAATGTCGATCATCCTGTAAGTCTCTATGCGGCCACTAAAAAAGCCAATGAACTGATGGCGCACACCTACAGCCACTTGTATGCGATACCGACGACCGGTTTACGTTTCTTTACTGTTTACGGTCCCTGGGGGCGGCCGGACATGTCACCATTTTTGTTTGCGAGCGCGATCATGGAGGGCAGGCCCATTCAGGTATTCAATTATGGTGATATGTTAAGAGACTTCACTTACATCGATGATATTGTCGAAGGCGTGATCCGTACTTTGGATAAACCTGCTTCCCCGGATCAAGATTTCGACCCGAGTTCTCCGGATCCGTCATCCAGTCATGCGCCTTACAGGATCTTTAATATTGGGAACAGCCAGCCTGAAAAACTGATGGATTTTATTGGTGCGTTAGAGCAGGCTCTGGGAAAAGTTGCGTTAAAAGAATTCCTGCCTATGCAGGCTGGTGACGTCAAAGCCACATTCGCTGATACGACCTCTCTGGAGGAGTGGGTGGGATTCAGGCCAAGAACGTCTTTGAAAGATGGCGTTGAGAAGTTTGTTGATTGGTACAAACCTTATTATTCACACCAATCAAATTGATTCTGACAAGTCGCGAATGATCTTCGAAGGAGGAATTAGCTTCAGGCAATTCAAATGGCCTAAGGGACATTCCCGCTCAAAACATGGACTGCATTCCAGCCCAAGATACTCAATGACGGCTTTTGGATTCATTGGCGGCGTGTGAAACGGGTCACTTGAGCCATAAATTGCAACAACTTTCTTGTTCAATGCCGCAGCGACATGCATTAATCCCGAATCATTACTGACAACGCAATCACAAAGCGACATCAGATCGATCGCTTCACCCAATTTGGTTTTTCCACCCAAATCAGTGCAACGGTTCCTGGTAAGCTGATTGATATGTTCGGTTACGATTGTGTCTTTATCCGAACCAAACAACCAGACTTTCCAATCACGGTCTAAAAAGTGGTTCGCTACTTCTGAGAAATATTCAGCCGGCCAACGTTTTGCATTTCCGTATTCGGCACCGGGACATAAGGCCAAAATCGGATTGGCATCCATATCGATACTCAGACGCTTTTTGATTTCAAGTGCATTGGCTTGACTGGCAATTAATACCGGGTCACGAACATTGAGTTTCACTGAACTTTCCGACCCAGGGCTCGCCAGAAGGACAAACCGGTCAATTGTTCGGGGGTATTTTGATTGATCAAGCGGCCGAATGTCATTAAGTAGGCCGTAACGCATCTCGCCAAGGAATCCTGTTCGCTTGGGAATCCCTGCAGCAACCGGCAAGATTGCCGATTTGAACGAGTTCACTAAAAGGATGGCTTGAGTATAGCCTTCTTGTCTAAGGCTCAGGCCAAATCTGATGCGATCAAAAATTGCAAGTTGCTTATGCTTGAATGGCAATGGAATGCCGTTGCTGATTTCAGGCATCCTATCGATTAGGGGAATTGTCCAGAAGGGTGCAGCGACGTCAATCTGCACCGACGGGTTCTGAGTTTTCAGTTCTTGGAAAAGGCTGTGCGCAAGAACCATGTCACCGACCCAAGATGGCCCGAGAATCAGTACCTTATCTTGAGCCATGGTTCGCTAATTCGCAAGTTTATTGATGATGTTGCTTGTGCTTCTACCTTCAACCACGTCGATCAAGGCGATTGTTCCACCCCATGACTTGACTTCTGCCCCTCCGACGACTTGATCTTCTGAATAATCGCTGCCTTTGACGATTACGTCCGGTCTGATAGCCTTGATGAGGTCGATAGGGGTGTCTTCATCGAAAAGGACAACGGCATCGACCGATTCAAGGGCTGCGAGGACCCTTGCTCTGTCATCCTGATGGATAATCGGTCGCGTCGGGCCTTTGATTGAACTTACCGATCGGTCTGTGTTCAAGCCGAGTATCAATCGGTCACCTGTCTTCTTTGCAGCTTCGAGATAGGTAACATGGCCAGCGTGCAGCAGGTCGAAGCATCCGTTTGTGAAAACAATCTTTTGTTTGTTTCTTCGCCATGCCTCGGTTCGTTCAATGAGTATATCCAGGCTACAGATCTTATCAGCTTGAACTGAGTGCCTTTGATTGGAAAGTTCGCTGAATAACTCATCTTTATATATTGGAGCAGTTCCGACTTTACCCACAACGATCCCTGCCGCGATATTGGCCAGAATCAGCGCTTGTTCGACCGTCATTTCTGACATTATTCCTGCAGCCAGGGTGGCGATGACGGTGTCACCGGCTCCTGAGACATCAAAAACCTGCTTGGCTGTAGCATTAAATTGATGCCTTGATTCCTTTTGAAGCAGGCTAATTCCCTCTTCGCCCCTTGTCACGGCAAGGAACTCAAGTTCCAAGTCTTCACGCATTTTCGAAGCGGCGCTTAACAATGCCTCATTATCGTGAATGCTGACACCACACGCATCGGCTGTTTCACGTTTATTGGGCGTTAGGGCTGTCGCCCCAAGGTATTTGCTATAATCCCTTCCTTTTGGATCAACCAGAACCGGGATTTTTAATTCACGGCAATGACGGATCACGTTTTTGCAGAGCTCTTCGCTTAGTACACCTTTTGCATAGTCCGAAAGGATGACGATAGACGGATTATCCAAAAGCAGTAAGTCTATTCGATCCTTTAAGTGACCGACTTCTTGTTTTGAATAGGCTCGGGTGTCTTCCTGATCCAGTCGCATCATTTGCTGATGACCACCTAGAATGCGGGTTTTGGCAATCGTGGGCCGCTGCGATGATTTTATCAATCCCGAGGGAGCTATTCCGAGATCGATGAGCAGTTTGGTCAGGATCTCACCCTCATCGTCCTGCCCGATGCAGCCGACGATCCTGGTCTCGATCCCGAGGCCTGCC
This sequence comes from uncultured Methylophilaceae bacterium, assembly GCA_903863255.1. Classification (GTDB taxonomy): domain Bacteria; phylum Pseudomonadota; class Gammaproteobacteria; order Burkholderiales; family Methylophilaceae; genus CAIPBJ01. The sequence continues at coordinate 21,546 of CAIPBJ010000103.1, read as the reverse complement.
AGATTGGCAGCGACGTTTGCGGCACCGCCTGCCCGATCATTCTTGTTCTTCAGAAGGACGACAGGCACGGGGGCTTCAGGCGAGATCCTTTGTACGTCACCGATGAAATAACGGTCTAGCATCAGATCTCCAACCACCAAGGCCCAGCCATGATGTTGGTTAAACTGTTTTCTTATGATTTCGACATCTAATAACTGCATGTTGACGATCTAGGATTCCAGGAGGTCACAAAGACTGTGACCGATGAAGATGTGCGCTTCTTGAACACGAGGGGTGTTATTGGAAGGCATGATCAGGTTGAATTTGCATAATTCCGAGAGTTTTCCGCCCGTTCCGCCCGTCAGTCCGATCGTCACGGCTCCAATGGAGTTTGCTTCAACGATGGCATGAATGACATTGGCACTGTTTCCGCTGGTTGTGATCCCTATTACGACATCCTCTGGTCGGCACAGGGCTTCAATCTGACGTGCAAAAATATAATCGTAACCATAATCGTTGCCGACCGAGGTGAGTATCGAGGTATCCGTTGTTAACGCGATGGCCGGGAGTCCTCTGCGTTCCTTCTTGTAACGGCCCACAATTTCAGCGGCGATATGCTGGCTGTCGGCGGCGCTTCCTCCATTTCCCATCAGCAGAATTTTGCCGCCGCGTTTGATGCAGGCACGCAATTCTTCCGCTACCTCAGAAATCAAGGGTATCAATTCATGGAGCCTGTTAAACATAGCCGTATGTTCTGCTATGGCTGAATTAAGGTTTTCTTCGTTAGTCATGGCATTCAACAATATGGGTCAGTCTGCATTAAATAGTGTTCAACATAATCACGTACCCCGTCTTCCAGTGAGTGAAAGGGTTGTCTAAATCCTGAGGCTCGTAATTTTTCAATATTCGCTTCCGTGAAATATTGGTATTTCCCCTGTAGGTCTTCAGGCATGTCAATGTATGTGATATGGGGCGTTTTCTTCATGTTAATCATAACATTTATGGCAAGGTCCTTGAATGATCGTGCTTCGCCCGTGCCAACATTATAGATGCCGTTCTCTGCATCGTTTTCGAAGAAATGCGTCACCACACTGGCCGCATCCTTGACATAGACGAAATCCCGTAACTGCATCCCATGGTCGATGCCTTCCTTGTGACTCTTGAACAGACTGACGGTTCCGGTTTCCTTAAACTGGTTAAAACTATGAAACGCGACACTGGCCATGCGTTCTTTATGATATTCGTTCGGACCATAAACGTTAAAAAACTTGAAACCTTGCCATTTTGGGGGTGAAGGCAGCTTGTTCTGTATCTGGCTGAGCGCCCATTGGTCGAAATAGTATTTTGAATAACCGTAACTGTTAAGCGGTCTCAAGTCAGTCAGCTTGTTATCCTGATAGCCATTTTCCCCGTCACCATAGGTTGCTGCCGAACTTGCATAGAGGAAAGGTACATTATTCATGGCACACCAGGACCACAACTGCTGGCTGTACCGGATGTTATCCTGAACGAGCTTATTAAAATCTCGCTCGGTCGTAGCGCTGATGGCACCCATATGAATGATGGCATCGATTTTGGGATGGTTGGCAAGCCAGCTAAACAATTCATCCTTGTCCAAATAGTTTGCATAACGGCGCTTTACGAGATTCTGCCATTGCTCCTGATGTTTACATCGGTCGACAATTATCAGGTCGTCTCGGTTTGAAAATGTATTGAGATGCCAGGCTATCATGCTGCCAATCATGCCTGCCCCACCTGTGACAACAATCATTTAATATTTTCCGTTAATTTAGTATGGTCAGGCTCAAGTATAACAAACACATCAATTTTTGGCGCCCATTGCTTTAGCGCGAACCTGAATAAGTTCAGCCACTTTGCTCGCCTGATCATGATCAAAATCTTGGCTGACCCAGCCTTGAAGATTTTCCAGTGCAATGGTACACATGGCGGAAATCCAGGCTTCATTCTCGTTCAACGATGGAATATAGAAATACTGTCCACCGCCATTACTTTGAAATATATGCTTGCCTTCAATCGCAATTTCTTCAAGCGTCTCCAGGCAATCACTGGAAAAGCCGGGGCATAACACATCAATACGGTTCAACTTCATTTTGCCGAGTTCCTTCAGGCTTGAGGCCAGGTAGGGTTGCAACCACTCGGCTTTCCCGAAACGGGATTGAAAACAAACCATGTAGTCCTCTTTGCCAAGATTCAAAGCCTCCGCCAGCAACCGCGCCGTCTTATGGCATTCGCAATGATAAGGATCGCCTTTATCCAGTGTGTAACGGGGCACACCATGAAAACTGATGACCAGTTTCTCGGGTTTGCCGTTTATTTTCCAATGATCCTTGACGCTGTTCGCCAACGCATTGATATAAGCTGGATGGTCGTGATAATGACGAATTGAACGGATCGCAGGCACGTTCCGCAGTTTCATCAGCACTCTCCAGACGCTGTCGAGAGCTGAGCCGGTGCTGCTTGCGGCATACTGGGGATACAAAGGAAAAACGAGGATTCGGTCACATTGGAGTTTAATCAGATTCTGGATTGCCGATTCAACAGAAGGGTTACCGTAACTCATCCCTAGCTCGACCTGAAAAGGTGACGCTATACGCTGGGTAAGGAAGCCGGCAAGAAGTTTCGTTTGATTTCTTGCATGGACAAGAAGGGGGGAGCCATCCTCCGTCCAGACCTGTGCATATTTTTCTGCTGATTTACTGGGTCGAACGTTTAGTATGATGACATTCAATATAAACCACCAAATGGCGCGGGGTATCTCAATGACCCTCCTGTCGCTGAGGAACTGCTTTAAATAAGGCCGAAGCGCCTTTCCGGTCGGAGCGTCCGGAGTGCCCAGGTTGATAAGGAGGATTCCTACTTTAGGAAGGAAGTGATGACTAAATTCGTTGGCGGGGGTCTTTGAGTGCATTCGATTGATTTCTTATAATTCGTCGAGTTTTTCACCGGTAAGGGCTTGAAATATGTAACTTTGGAGCACGATCCTGTCTTGAAACCCAATCTCGAGAAACTGGATGCCGTAACTGTATAACTGACGTCCATCTGAATGGGTTGTTTCAGAAGCTCTTCTTAAGACGCTTGGAATCACAAAAAGTGCCTCGCCACCCTCCATGTTGATCTTGAATGTGCATTCTATTTGATCGTTGAGTTCGCCTATCGACTTGAAAGACTCGATTTGGGCGCCACCCAGACTCATGTCGGTCAACTTCGCAGCGATCTTGTCTTGATTGTGAGAGTTGGACTTGTTTTCGATGGATGCGATTATGTTGGCCGCAATACGTTGATTCTTTCTGATTTGGTTTGAATAGGTCTCGCGTGGAAACTTCAAATGCATATGCGGGTAGGGGCGACTGAAGACGGCGTCAACTACGGTGTTGAATTTGAAAACATTTTTCCCACTAAATATCCGAACTGAAAATCCGGAATTCTCCTTAATGAACACAATCTTTTCATCGATGGTAGGAAGCGTGCAGATCAGGCTTTTCTTTTCCATCCCGCCGATATATTTAATAAAATATTTTGTCGAACCTGTGTCGTCATTAAGCGGGGTGATTTGAAATGTCTCGCCGAGTTTCAGGTTTTTGATCGGCAGTTCTACGAGAACATCCCGTTCAATCGGCGCGTCTTCCTTTACCTTGTCGGATTCAAAGCTTCCCTTTCCACCCGAACCTTGCTCACTTAGCATCTGGCTGGTTTTTTGATCCATGAATAGACCGCGGGAGATCAGTCTTTCTAGCTGGCTTTCTGTTTCAACGACCATTCCAGCCTGCAAAAGCAGGTTGCCGGAAGAGTCATACACAGGGTAGGAAATCGGAACCCCGATTCTGATGGAGTCTTTTGGGAGCGGTTTAACAGGGATGTTAGCCATAGCGATTGACTTGTTTTCTTTATCTTATTTAGAAGTTAATGCACTTGAAAGTAATTTAGCAGTAATGTCCACAATCGGTATGACACGTTCATAGGCCATGCGTGTCGGACCAATGACACCCAATGTCCCAACAACTTGTCCGTTTGCCTCGTAAGGGGCGGTTACCATGCTGCACTCGTCTAAAGGTAAGTACCCACTTTCGCCCCCAATGAAAATCTGTATGCCTTCGGCTCGCTGACTGTTGTCCAGCAGTTGCATCAGGGATGTCCGGCTTTCAAAAATTTCAAAAAGTTTTCTCAGGCTTGTTACGTTTGTGGAGAGGTCATCCACCTGCAGTAAATTTCGTTCGCCGGAGATTACAACACTATCTTTATCGTCTTGCAAAGCTTTTGTGCTGGCATCCATGGCAGCCGACATAAGTAGAGTCATGTCATTTTGCATTTGTTTTAGTTCTTCGTGAAGTTTTTTCTGGACTTCTTCGAATGAATTTCCCGAATAATGATCGTTAAAGAAATTACTTGCTTCCGTAAGCGTCGAGGCACTGTAAGATTTTTGCGTGATGATGATTCGGTTTTGGACATTGCCATCCGTGGTGACGATAATCACTAGAATTCTTTTATCCGAGATTGGCAGGAATTCAAGGTGCTTGAAGGCGATGCTTTTTCGTTTGGGTGTCAGCACCACCCCGGCAAATTGAGTAAGGTTGGATAGCATCCCCGCAGCACTGCTGATAAGTTCTTGCGGGTCCGGTGAAGAGAGTCCCAATGCCAGTTTTTCCAGCTCCTGCGCTTTCAGCGGCTGGATTGTCAGCAACGTATCTACAAAGAACCGGTATCCGCGCTGGGTGGGAATTCTTCCTGCTGAAGTATGCGGGCTGGTTATGAAGCCAAGTTCCTCGAGGTCGGACATCACGTTTCGGATTGTTGCCGGACTCAAGTCAAGACCTGAACTTTTTGATAGCGTGCGTGAGCCAACGGGTTGGCCACCGCTGATATAGTGTTCAACCAACGTTTTAAGAAGAATTTGAGCGCGTTTATCTAGCATCAAGATTTATCGGGTATATCAAATGACGGATTATTCAATTTGAAGCCTCTATATTACTACAGGTAATTATCTTTCAACTTGTACTTCATTCGCAATCTATAATCAAAATTACTGCCTTGGAAAATTGCTGGAATACTATTCCTAAATTAGGTTCTATGATTAAATGCACGACATGAAAAACGTATTCAAAACCATCGCCATCATTGGGAAATATAACAATCCTGATTTACGCCAGCAAATAAAGTTGTTAGCTAATTTCTTTGTGACGAGAAATATCGAAGTCCTGATTGAATATGATACAGCCCTTCATTGCAATATATCGGATATCAAACTAATAAAAATGGAATCGATCGGCGACCAGGTCGATCTTGCTGTGGTTCTAGGTGGGGACGGTACGATGCTTTCTGTATCTCGAGGCCTGGTGAATAGCCAGATTCCATTGGTAGGCATCAATCAAGGACGGGTTGGTTTTCTAACCGACATCAGTTCCGAAAAAATGATCGAAGCCATGGATAAGATCCTTTCGGGAGAATACTTGCTGGAACGCCGAACCTTACTCCAGGCAACAATAGTTCGTTCTAATGAGCTGGTAGGCTGTGGCCTTGCCATGAATGATGTGGTCGTGAACAAGAGCGGTATGTCAAGGTTGATCGAGCTCGAAGTTAACATTGATGGTCAGTTTGTGCACAGGCAGCGATCGGATGGATTGATTTTAGCTACCCCAACGGGCACGACAGCCTACGCACTTTCAGCGGGGGGGCCTATTTTGCACCCATCCCTTGAAGCTCTGGCATTGGTTCCTATATGCCCTCATACTTTGAGTAATCGACCAATTGCCATCAGCAGCAGCAGCAAGATAGAAATTACCCTGATACATGCTGACGACGCGGGTATCCATTTCGATGGTCAGATGCACATGGAGCTTTTGCCCGGAGATAAAATAATGGTGGAAAGTGCAGAGAATAAGGTTTCACTTCTTCACCCGGCCGGTCATAGCCATTATGATATGTTGCGCGAAAAATTAAACTGGGGTTAAGGTTTTACGATGCTACAAACCTTATCAATCCGGGATTTTGTTATTGTTGACCATTTGAATCTGGAACTTAGGAATGGATTTACCGTGCTGACAGGTGAGACGGGCGCCGGTAAATCCATCCTGATCGATGCACTGTCGCTTTCCCTGGGCGCGCGTGGCGAAGCCGGCGTCGTCAGGGCAGGGTGCGAAAGGGCCGAAATCATAACTGGTTTTTCAGTCGCGGGATTGCCAGAAGTTAAAAGGTGGCTCGAGGAAAATGAGATTGTTTCGGAAGAGCATGAATTATTGCTCAGGCGATTGATCTATTTTGATGGACGGTCCCGAGCATTTATCAACGGTGTTTCCTCAACCGTTCAGCAGCTAAAGGAATTGGGGGAGTTGCTCGTCGATATTTATAGTCAGCATTCCCATCATTCGCTTCTCAAGGCAAATTATCAGCGCGCGACGCTCGACAACTATGCAAATTTAACCTCCCTGGCTGGCGAGGTCAGCACCTTGTTTTATGGATGGCAGGAAATCCTGGCGAAGCGTCAAGAGATGGAGCGAAATGCCAGCCTGTACGCGAGTGAGGTGGCTGTGTTACGAGATCAGATTCGTGAATTGAGACAACTTGCCCCATCAAAGGATGAATGGATGCCCTTGCAACAGGAACATTCGCGATTGTCCAATGGTGCGAATTTGATTGAGGGAAGCGAAATCTGTCACGAGCTGCTAAGCGAAAGTGAATACGCCGTTCTTTCTCAGCTTTCTGTTATCCGAAACAGGCTTTCAAATTTGCAGGAATCCGACCCTGTCTTTAAGGAGGCCATGGATTCGATTGATTCTGCCATGATCCAGTTGGAAGACATGGATCGGTTCATCAACAAATACATTCAACGTTTGGAGCTTGATCCTGAACGTTTGAATGAGGTGGAATCAAGAATTCATAGTTTGCATTCGGTCGCCAGAAAATTCCGAGTTAGGCCAGCGGATTTGTCAGACCTACTTGAGGACTCCCAAAAAAGGATGGCTGAACTGGAAGCTATGTCTGACGATGGTGAATTGCAACGTCGTGAGTCCGTCGCAAAAAAGGAATACATGGCTGCGGCGGAGAAATTAAGTCAGGGCAGGCAGGAGGCGGCCGTTGCGATTGGGTTGGCCGTATCAGAACAAATGCAGACGCTTTCCCTGAAAGGCGGCGCTTTTAAAGTAAGCTTGAATCATCAGTCTCCTTCTGCCGCCGGCCTTGAAACGGTCGAATTTCTGGTGGCTGGGCACGCCGGTGCAGAGGCTCGTCCTTTGTCGAAGGTCGCTTCAGGCGGTGAGTTGTCTCGAATCAGCTTGGCAATCCGTGTGGTTACCGCTTCTCAAGTTGATATTCCGACCATGATTTTTGATGAGGTCGACGTTGGAATTGGTGGGGGCGTTGCTGAAATAGTTGGAAATTTATTAGCCAAGCTAGGTAAAGAGCGACAAGTGCTCGTCATTACTCACTTGCCTCAAGTCGCTTCGCAGGGAGAATGCCATCTTAATGTAAGGAAAATCCAGCAGGGTGAAAATACGTTTACCACGATAGAACCGCTGGATGACATCGAGCGAATTGAGGAGATCGCGAGAATGCTGGGTGGCGTTGAGATCACGGACACGACCCGGCAACATGCTCGTGAAATGTTGAAGATCCATTGAGGACGGATTAAATTTTGTGGGGACAGGGATTCTTCGTGCAGTCCGCGTAGATATAAAGAGAGTGCCCGTTGATTTTAAATCCTCGCTCATCAGCAGCCTTGTTTTGCAGCTTCTCAATTTCTTCATCACAAAACTCTTCCACCCTTGAACACTGCAGGCAGACGATGTGGTCATGATGCCCCCCCTGGTTGAGTTCGAACACGGCTTTACCGCCTTCGAAGTGGTGGCGAACAAGAAGACCCGCCTGTTCAAACTGGGTTAATACCCTGTAAACGGTTGCTAAACCGACATCTTCACCGGTAGTAAGTAAAACTTTATAAACATCCTCCGCTGACAAATGACGTTCTTTACTGTTTTCAAAAAGGCTTAAAACCTTGAGTCTGGGCAATGTGGCTTTCAATCCAACGTTCTTTAATTCATCAAGATCACGCATAGTTATCGGCACTCACTATTTAGGGTTGAATGGCATCGTGGTATATTATCGCTTATTCTTGTCAAAGTCATGGCGATGCGTTACATAATTATATCATTAGCAATTTTATGTGTTTCTTGCACATCAACCCTTCCATCAATCAAGCCTTATCATTTGGACATTCAGCAGGGCAATGTCGTAACAACTAAAATGTTAATGCAGCTTAAGCCTGGAATGACCAAATCCCAGGTGCGTTATGTGATGGGGACCCCTTTAATACAGGATAGTTTTCATCAGGATCGCTGGGATTACGTCTATCAAGTAAGCAACAACGGAAACATTCTGGAAAGACATCGCGTGATTCTTGATTTTGAGAACGATGCCCTTAAAGATATCAAGGGTGACGTCGTTCCCGCTGGATCCGCTAAGGATGGCGATGCTTCCCCAATGGCGACGCTTCCGGAACCGACAGGTCCAGCTGATAAAAAAGGCCACGAAAAGGCAGGTTGGCTGGAAAAGCTCGAATTCTGGAAGAGTGGTAGCTCAGAGCAGCCTGCCAGCACCCCTGAAAATCCAAAGGTGATGGTGAAAGAGCCATCCATCCCAAAGCCTGAAGTCAAACCTGTCACGGAAGATAAACCTAACGTTGTTAAGGAGTCCAGCGTTTCCACCACACCGGATGTGGTTGTGGCAGCCGCTCAAGTTGCCCCGCCAGTAAAGGAAGAGATGGATAGCCCTTCCGCCGAAGCTGTAAAAGCCATAGAGGCGACACCCGTTAACGCCAAGCAGACCAGTGCCGCTGAGGAAAAACCCACTCCACCCGTCACGAAGCCAGCAGTCCAGGAAGCGAGTGGAGTTGCGGTTGCGACACAGGAAAAAAAGTCATTTGAGCCTAAAATCCCAAAACTCAGTGACAGTGAACTCGTCACTGCGCGGATTGAGTCTTGGGCTGAAGCATGGCGACAAAAGAATATAAGTGCCTATTTAAAGTTTTATTCGGATAAATTTATTCCGGAAGATTTTACATCCAGAAAAGCTTGGGAAGCGCAGAGGCGAAATCGGCTCTCCAACAAGCAAGGCAGCATTATACTGAAATTGGACAATATCAATGTCAGCCTGGATGGCAATCAGGCCAATGTAACGTTCAATCAACACTATAAGTCAGCTAACTATGCCGATGATGTTGTGAAGGTGTTGAAGCTGGAGATGGACCCCTTAAAAAACAATTGGATGATCGTAAAGGAAAGCATCCTGAAAGACGGTCAGAATCCACAGGCTAAGCCGCCTTCAGAAGATCTCGTTATGCCGGCAACCGATGATACCGATACTCAGGCCAAAGCTGCGCCTGATGAGTCAGCACCCGTTGCTGCCCCTAGCGAGGCGCCGACACCTCCTGTATCCGAGGACAAACCTGCAGTGCCCAAACCGGAAGACACTGTTAAGGTGGATAAGAAGCCTGAACCGAATAAAGAGGCGCCCGCAGTTAGGACTCCGGGTTATTTTGAACGCATGTTGGAAAAAATTGGTTTCTAGTCAATGAAAAAAATAGTGATTGTCGGTGTGAGTGGCCGAATGGGGCAAGCGCTTCTGGAGGGTGTATTTGCTGATAATGAATTTATCCTTCATGGCGCGGTTGATCAAAAAGGAAGTTCGCAAATTGGTCACGATGCGGGGGAACGGTTCGGGAAATTATCGGGTGTGGTCGTTAAAGACGAGTTAAGTGAGGCCGTCAGGGGTGCGGATGTTGTAGTGGATTTTACCCGACCCGAGGCAAGCATGATGTATTTGGACGTCTGCCTGAAAGAGAAAGTCAATTTAGTGATTGGAACCACGGGTTTTAGTCAGGAACAAAAGGCCGTGATAAGTGAGGCATCGAAACGTATTGCCATCGTTTTTGCTCCCAATATGAGTGTGGGTGTGACGCTCCTTATCAACCTCGTCAAGTCCGCAGCGAAGGTGCTGAATGAAGGTTACGATATTGAGGTCATTGAAGCTCACCATCGCCATAAAGTCGACGCACCTTCAGGAACGGCCCTGAGGTTGGGGGAGGCCGCGGCGGAGTCGTTAGGCCGATCTCTGGATACGTGTGCCGTATATGGCAGAGAGGGGATCACAGGCGAGCGCGATTCAAACACAATAGGGTTTGCAACAGTTCGGGGCGGTGACGTGGTGGGCGATCACACGGTTCTCTTCGCAGGGATTGGGGAAAGGATAGAATTGACGCATAAGGCAAGCAGTCGTGCTACTTTTGCACTGGGGGCCCTACGCGCTGCTAAATTTTTAGGTTCGAAAATATCAGGCTTGTATGATATGCAGGATGTGCTTAATTTAAAATAGCTTTTTAAGGTTTGTTCCAACAGTTCATTAGTCCGTTTGGACTATTGAAAAAACGCTCTGTCAATCCATAATACGCGTTACTTGAATGAAATCGAGCAGTGACTTTTAAGTGGATTTTTTAAAAATTGGCTTCTTTTCTTTTTGAGTTATTCAGTTAAGTTTTTTTGAGCGTTTAAGCACCCTTTGGGGTGCTTTTTTTTTGACTTCAAGACGAGAAGTATTCCGTTTTTATGTCTGTTAATCCCGTTGATGATTTTGCCCTGATGGGCTATAATAACGTTAATTCTGAGCGGGGTAGGCTATAAGCCGACCCCGCTTTGCATATCCGCTTTAATCTTAGCGATAACTTTTAAAAACAAGGGGTTAGAACGTGCCGCAAAACACGCCAGCCATGTTGGTTCTTGCTGATGGAACTGTGTTTCGTGGTATTTCTATTGGTGCACAGGGATACACCGTAGGCGAAGTGGTTTTTAATACTTCCATGACGGGCTATCAGGAGATTCTCACCGATCCTTCTTATACCAAACAAATCGTTACACTGACCTATCCGCATATCGGCAACGTGGGTTGTAATTCGGAAGATGTCGAGTCTGGTGGGGTTTATGCGAGTGGCTTGATCATCCGTGATCTGCCCCTGACTCACAGTTCCTGGCGTGCTGAAATCAGTCTTTCTGACTACCTGGTCAATAATGAAATCGTTGCAATTTCTGATATTGACACACGCAAACTGACCCGTATTTTGCGTGAGAAGGGTGCCCAGACAGGTTGTGTGATTACTTTTGACAAGGATGAGCAGGTCGTTCTGGAGCAAGCGCGACAACGCATTGCTGAATTTCCGGGGTTGGCGGGTATGGATTTGGCAAAAGTGGTTAGTTGCCGTTCCCCTTATCTGTTCAATGAAACCGAATGGGACCTGGTTAATGGATATGGAACTTCATCCAATCAAAACTTCCATGTGGTTGCATTCGATTACGGGGTCAAGCGAAATATACTTCGCATGCTTGTGAGTCGTGGATGCAAGGTAACCGTCCTTCCTGCGCAGGCGACTGCGGAACAAGTGATTGCACTCAACCCGGATGGCGTATTCCTTTCGAATGGGCCTGGCGATCCGGAGCCGTGTGATTATGCCATCGATGCAATTGGAAAGTTGGTTGATGCTGGAATACCGACTTTTGGTATCTGTTTGGGGCACCAGTTGCTTGCATTGGCAAGTGGGGCAAAAACTTACAAGATGAAATTCGGTCACCATGGAGCGAATCATCCCGTGCAGGACGTGGATAGCGGGCATGTTTTCATAACCAGCCAGAATCATGGATTCGCCGTTGACAGTTCCAATTTGCCTTCCAATCTTTCCATCACGCATGTGTCTTTGTTTGACGGAAGCTTGCAGGGGATAGCACGAACCGATAAGCCGGCATTCAGCTTTCAAGGGCATCCTGAGGCCAGTCCTGGACCAACGGAAATGAGTTATTTATTTGATCGGTTTGTCGATTTAATGAAACTAAATAAGCGTTAGAAACTATGGCAAAACGAACAGACATAAAAAGTATTCTGATCATAGGCGCGGGCCCGATCGTCATCGGTCAAGCCTGCGAGTTCGACTACTCGGGGGCGCAGGCCTGCAAGGCTTTGCGTGAGGAAGGTTACCGTGTCATTTTGGTCAATTCGAATCCTGCCACCATTATGACTGATCCGGAAATGGCCGACGCCACTTACATTGAACCCGTAACCTGGCAAACCGTTGAAAAAATTATAGAGAAAGAGCGTCCAGATGCCCTTTTGCCGACGATGGGCGGTCAGACTGCTTTGAATTGTGCATTGGACCTGGACAAGTTTGGTGTTCTGAAAAAGTATTCGGTTGAATTGATAGGGGCAAGCAAGGAAGCGATCGACAAAGCGGAAGACCGTGAAAAGTTCAAGGTCGCGATGACTAAAATCGGACTTGAATCGGCCCGTTCATCGGTTGCGCATAGTCTTGAAGAGGCGCTGCAAGTGCAAGGTGGCATAGGTTATCCTGCGATCATCCGTCCATCTTTCACCATGGGTGGCAGTGGTGGCGGCATAGCTTATAACAGGGAAGAGTTTATCGCCATTTGCGAGCGAGGCCTCGAGGCTTCCCCAACCAAGGAATTGCTTATTGAGGAATCCTTGTTGGGCTGGAAAGAATTCGAGATGGAAGTGGTTCGAGATAAGGCTGACAACTGCATTATCATCTGTTCGATTGAAAATCTCGACCCGATGGGTGTGCATACCGGTGACTCTATCACCGTGGCTCCGGCCCAGACGCTAACGGATAAGGAGTTTCAGATCATGCGAAACGCCTCGATCGACGTTTTGCGTGAGATTGGTGTGGATACGGGCGGATCCAACGTGCAATTTGCGGTTAATCCCGAAGATGGTCGAATGATCGTCATCGAAATGAACCCCAGGGTTTCTCGTTCTTCCGCTTTGGCTTCAAAGGCAACGGGATTCCCGATCGCGAAGGTTGCGGCAAAGTTGGCGGTTGGATTCACGCTTGACGAGTTGCGGAATGAAATCACAGGCGGAGCAACGCCCGCTTCCTTTGAACCGTCTATCGATTATGTCGTTACAAAAATACCGCGTTTCGCATTTGAAAAGTTTCCACAGGCAGATTCAAGACTCACGACGCAGATGAAGTCGGTTGGTGAAGTAATGGCCATCGGACGGACATTCCAGGAATCCTTTCAGAAGGCACTACGAGGTCTTGAGGTCGGAGTCGATGGGCTCGACGAGAAGACGACCGATGTCGATCAGATTACCAAGGAACTTGGCGAACCGGGACCGGAACGGATATGGTTCGTCGGAGATGCATTCCGCTTGGGCATGTCAATCGAGCAGGTTCATAACCATTCTAAAATTGATCCCTGGTTTCTGGTGCAGATCGAAGACCTCATTAATCGTGAATCCGCGCTTAAAGGCCGCAGTCTGGCTGATTTGGACAAGGAAAAGCTGTTTCAGCTCAAACGTCGGGGTTTCTCAGACAGGCGGTTGGCAAAATTACTGGCGACCGACCAGCATTCGGTCAGAGCCTTCAGGCAGGCATTGCAGGTGCGTCCAGTCTATAAGCGAGTGGATACCTGTGCAGCAGAGTTTGCGACGCATACGGCCTACATGTACTCAAGTTATGAAGAAGAGTGTGAGGCACGCCCAAGCGACAGGAAAAAAATAATGGTACTGGGCGGAGGGCCCAACCGAATCGGACAGGGGATTGAGTTCGATTATTGCTGTGTGCATGCGGCCTTCGCGATGCGTGAAGACGGGTATGAGACGATCATGGTGAATTGCAATCCGGAGACCGTGTCTACTGATTACGATACTTCTGACAGGCTGTATTTTGAACCACTTACTCTTGAGGATGTTCTGGAGGTGGTTTCACTTGAGAAGCCGGTTGGGGTCATTGTCCAGTATGGTGGTCAGACGCCGCTCAAACTGGCGCGTGACCTCGAAAAAGCCGGTGTACCCATTATCGGGACGTCACCAGACGCTATTGACCGGGCGGAAGACCGTGAGCGTTTCCAAAAGATGCTCCACGAATTGGGATTGAAACAACCGCCAAACCGAACTGCAAGAACAGAAGGTGAGGCATTAAGATTGGCTCAGGAAATTGGTTATCCGCTGGTTGTTCGGCCGAGTTATGTACTTGGCGGGCGCGCAATGGAAATCGTTCACGAGCAGGCACAACTGGAACGATACATGCGAGAAGCGGTCAAGGTCTCGAACGAGTCACCCGTTCTGCTGGATAGATTCCTGAACGATGCACTTGAGGTCGATGTCGATGCATTATCGGATGGAGAGGATGTCATCATCGGCGGGATTATGGAGCACATTGAGCAGGCAGGTGTTCACTCAGGCGACTCGGCTTGCTCGTTGCCGCCTTACAGCCTCTCTCCCGCATTGCAAGATGAACTTCGAAGTCAGACTGTTCTGATGGCAAAGGCTTTGGGCGTGATTGGACTCATGAACGTCCAATTTGCCATCCAGGGAGAAACGGTTTATGTGCTGGAGGTCAATCCTCGTGCATCAAGGACGGTTCCGTTCGTTTCGAAGGCATGCGGGATACAATTGGCCAAGATAGCGGCCCGTTGCATGACCGGTCGGAAGTTAATCGACCAAGGCGTCACACGTGAAATCATTCCTCCCTACTTCTCAGTAAAGGAAGCGGTCTTCCCGTTCATTAAATTCCCTGGCGTGGATACGATACTTGGCCCTGAAATGAAATCTACAGGCGAGGTGATGGGGGTTGGAAAGACCTTTGCTGAGGCGTTTGTTAAGTCGCAATTGGGATCCGGAACAAAACTGCCAAAGGGCGGAAGGGCCTTCATCAGTGTTCGTCGAGAAGACAGAGAGAAAGTCGTTGAGATAGCCCGGTCGCTATCGAGTTTGGGTTTTAGTCTCGTTGCAACCAAGGGTTCTGCTTCTGCCCTGACTGCGGCAGGACTCAAGGTTACCCCTGTCAATAAAGTGGCAGAAGGCAGGCCGCATATCGTGGATATGATCAAGAATGGGGAAATTAGCTTTATAGTCAATGTGACGGAGGACAAGAAAGCAATCAACGATTCTTACGAAATCAGGAGAAGTGCTTTGCAGCAAAAAGTCACTTATTACACCACGTTGGCTGGCGCCAAAGCGGCTTGTCTGGGTATGGCCCATATCCAGGAGCTAGAAGTTCATGAGTTGCAGGGCTTGCATCGGCAGCTAGGTTAAAATAAGATAATGTAATTGATAAACCACGCTCGTTTGGGTGTGGTTTTGTTTTTGTATAGGGTTTAAAGAATGGCAAATCAAATTCCAGTAACTGTAAAAGGCGCAGAACTACTCAAAGCTGAACTACAACGCTTGCGCAGTGTTGACCGTCCCAACATCATTCAGGCGATTGCGGAGGCCCGTGCGCAAGGTGATCTCTCCGAGAATGCAGAATATGAATCGGCTAAGGAGCGCCAAAGCTTCATCGAAGGACGTATCGCTGAACTTGAGGCAAAGATTTCCAATGCGATGATAATCGACCCGGTTACCCTGAATGCAGATGGCCGCTGTGTGTTTGGGGCAACAGTCGAAGTTGAAGACTTGGATAGTGGCGATGTGGCTACCTATCAGATCGTCGGAGACGATGAAGCCGATATCAAACAGGGCAAGATTTCAGTCAGTTCTCCTATTGCGAGAGGCTTGATTGGTAAAACCGAGGGCGAGGTCGCCGAGATCATGGCCCCAGGCGGGATCCGGTCCTACGAAATTCTGAACGTGCAGTATATCTAAGTGATGGCTGACAAATTCGCTTTAATACTGATTACACTCTGGGTCGGAGCCATTTGGTCTATTGGAGCCTTGGCCGCGCCCACGCTTTTCTATTTCACACCAGATCGTCAATTGGCAGGTGCGCTTGCGGGGCATATGTTCACATTCGTTGCATACATAGGGATGGTTAGTGGCGGCTACCTTTTGCTACACCGATTGGTCAGGGTAGGGATGTCAGCTTTTAAGCAGCGTTTTTTTTGGTCGGTGTTCGTGATGTTGCTTCTTACGCTGATCGGACACTTCGGCATCCAGCCCATCATTGCTGAACTAAAGGCACAAGCCTTGCCGGCAGATGTTATGGAAAGTGTTTTTGCAAGCCGTTTCAAGGCTTGGCACGGTATAGCCAGCGTTGCTTATGTGGTTGAAGGTCTGCTGGGGTTTATTCTGGTTTTAAGACAGAAATAGCGATTCCGGTTTGATTGCCAATTAGGGAAGTATGATTTTTGGCTTATCGGAAGTGCGATAGATAACGATTTGCTTGCCTATATGATGGATCGCAACGGCATTTGTCCTTTTGCATATTTCTTCAAGGATTCCTACCCTTGCTTCCCGATCATCACCGAAAACTTTTATTTTGATTAACTCATGTGCTTTTAGGCTAGTCTCGATCTCATTCAAGACATTCTCGGTCAAACCGTTATTCCCTATCATCACGACAGGATTAATATTATGGGCAAGGCTACGCAAAAAACTAACTTGTTTGGGATTCAAGGCTGTGCTGTCGGTAAGGTTAAGTAAGGGATGCCAGTTTAACATATGAAAAGAACAAGAACTAGCAAGGGGTGGATGTTGGAGCATGTGAATGACGAGTTTGTCAAACGTGCCCAAAAAGATGGATACCGTGCAAGGGCTGCTTATAAACTTCTTGAGATCGATGACAGAGATCATTTGATTAAGCCTGGAATGACGATCGTTGATCTGGGAGCAGCACCCGGAAGCTGGTCTCAAGTCGTGGTTCAGAGATTAAAGGGCCAGGGAAAATTAATTGCGCTTGATATTCTGGAGATGATGCCCATTCCCGGCGTGGATTTCATTCAAGGGGATTTTCGAGAAGAAGAAATACTGAAGCAGCTTGAAGCGATGCTAAATAATAGGATGGTTGACCTTGTAATTGCCGATATGGCCCCCAATATAAGTGGCATAAGTTCGGTTGATCAGGCAAATGCCTCCTATCTGATAGAGTTATCCTTGGAATTTACTAAGGAATGGTTGAAACCAGGGGGGCATTTTCTGGTCAAAGTTTTCGTTGGGTCGGGTTTCGAGGAAATAATGAAAGAGATGCGCCTGGTTTTTGAAAAGGTCGTAACGAGAAAACCGAAAGCATCCAGGGATAGAAGTTCTGAAGTTTATTTGTTAGGGTTGCACCGTAAGTAGGCGGTTTTCTTAAAAAATGCCAATAATGACTAAAATAAGTTTAGAATTGCGCTTATATAAGTAAAAATTTAATGTCTGTAGACAAAATGAGGATGTGATTTTGAATAACATCGTGAAAAATATTGTGATTTGGGTTGTCGTGGCCCTCGTTCTAATGACTGTTTTCAACCAGTTTGCAGGACGGAGCACTTCGGAGGGGCAGGTTGTTTACTCCCAGTTTCTCGACGAAGTCAAAGCTGGGCATATCACGAAAGTGACTATTGAAGGTCGCGTTCTGCATGGTGAAACCAGCGAAGGTAGAAAATTCAATACCTATGCACCTTATGATCCAGGTCTGATGGGCGACCTCTTAAAGAACAACGTAAGGGTAGAAGCCAAGCCCGAACAGGAGCAGTCTCTGCTGCTTAGTATTTTTATCAATTGGTTCCCGATGATTTTGTTAATCGGTGTCTGGATATTTTTTATGCGCCAGATGCAGGGCGGCGGCAAAGGGGGTGCATTCTCCTTTGGTAAAAGCAAGGCGCGTCAACTGGATGAAGCTTCCAACCAAACCACATTTGCTGATGTGGCCGGTTGCGACGAGGCAAAAGAAGAGGTGTCAGAACTTGTGGAGTTCCTTCGCGACCCTGGTAAGTTCCAGAAGTTGGGAGGCAGGATCCCTCGAGGTGTCCTGATGGTAGGTCCACCTGGAACAGGTAAGACACTTCTTGCAAAAGCCATAGCGGGTGAAGCAAAGGTGCCTTTCTTCACTATTTCAGGATCTGATTTTGTTGAAATGTTTGTCGGCGTAGGCGCGGCTCGTGTTCGAGATATGTTTGAACAGGCTAAAAAAAGCTCCCCCTGTATCATTTTTATCGATGAAATCGATGCAGTTGGACGTCATCGTGGAGCCGGAACCGGCGGAGGAAATGATGAGCGTGAGCAGACGCTCAACCAGATGCTGGTTGAGATGGATGGATTCGAGCCCAATTCCGGGGTCATCGTGATCGCCGCAACCAACCGTGCGGATGTCCTCGATAAAGCCTTGTTGCGGCCAGGCCGGTTCGACAGGCAGGTGATGGTCGGATTGCCCGACATTCGCGGCCGGGAACAGATACTGCTGGTGCACATGCGTAAAGTGCCTATAGACGCCGATGTCAAGGCCGATATCATAGCGAGAGGGACACCTGGATTTTCAGGTGCGGATCTTGCCAACTTGGTCAATGAAGCTGCGTTGTTTGCTGCTAGAAGAAACAAACGCACCGTTGACATGCAAGACTTTGAAGATGCCAAAGACAAGATCTTTATGGGACCAGAACGCAAATCCATGGTCATGCGTGAGGAAGAGCGTCGAAATACCGCCTATCATGAGAGCGGTCACGCGGTCGTAGCAAAATTATTGCCGAAAGCGGATCCCGTTCATAAAGTCACCATTATGCCTCGTGGTTGGGCTCTTGGTTTGACATGGCAATTGCCTGAACATGACCGATTAAGCAATTATAAGGACAAGATGTTGGAAGAGATATCCATCCTGTTTGGTGGGCGAATCGCTGAAGAGATTTTCATGCACCAGATGTCAACCGGCGCATCCAATGATTTTGAGCGTGCTACCAAGCTTGCTCGTGCAATGGTAACTCGTTACGGGATGTCGGAGAGTCTTGGAACGATGGTGTATGAGGATAGCAGTCAGGACTCTTTCTTTGGGAATATGAGTTCCAAGACAGTTTCTGAAGCGACCCAACAAAAGGTGGATGCTGAGATTCGTAGAATTCTCGACGAACAATATGGTGTCGCGCGTAAATTGCTCGAAGATAACCGTGATAAAGTAGACGCTATGGCCGCTGCATTACTTGAATGGGAAACCATTGATGCGGACCAAATTAACGATATCATGGCTGGTTTGTCACCTCGCGTTCCCAAACCAAATACCAATTCAAACAGGCCTAGCAGGGATTCTGGTGGCGCTTCTCCAACCGCTACCCCAGCGCCCCAACCTTCTGCAAAAACTTGATTTAGTCTAAAGAGCGCTTATGGCGCTCTTTTTTCAAATGCCAGACCACTTTCTTTGCGGTGAACACAAAATTGACCTGACAATTCCCAGAATCATGGGAATTGTTAATGTCACCCCCGATTCTTTTTCTGATGGGGGTAAATACGACTCAACGGATCTCGCCGTTCAGCATGCCTTAGAGTTAGTGGCGGAGGGAGCGGATATTCTGGATATTGGCGGAGAATCAACGCGACCGCATGCTTCACCGGTATCCCTTGAAGAGGAATTGCGAAGAGTCATCCCTGTCATTCAATTGCTCAAACAGGAAACGCACGTTCCTCTTTCAATCGATACTTACAAGCCTGAAGTGATGCAACAGGCAATGAAGGCGGGCGTTGATATGATCAATGACGTACGTGCCCTGCAGGAACCATCCGGCATTGAAACGGTAGCGGATAGTCAGGTAGGGGTATGCTTGATGCACATGCAGGGAACGCCTCAAACGATGCAAATTGATCCTCAGTATGAGGATGTCGTGATAGAGGTCAAAGATTTCTTAAAACGACGTCTGGACGTGTTGCTAACGGCAGGGGTAGACCAGCAGCGTATTATGCTGGACCCAGGTTTTGGGTTTGGAAAAAGAACCGTGCATAATATTATGTTACTTAGGTCGTTGCATACCTTTACGGAGCTCGGTTGCCCAATTCTAGTCGGCTTGTCCAGGAAGTCTATCCTGGGTCAAATGGTAGGTGCCGATGTCGATCAGAGGCTTCATGCAAGCCTGGCTGCATCGGTTGTGTCGGCAATGAAGGGGGCCAGTTTTGTCAGGGTGCATGATGTCAAGGCAACCGCCGAAGCGTTCAAGGTGTTGTCAGCGATAATGTAGATTCAACTCTAAAGTTAGTGAATAAATTATTTGGATTTTAAATGATAAGAAAATATTTCGGGACGGATGGAATTCGTGGCCGAGTTGGGGAATACCCAATCACACCGGACTTTGTCATGCAGTTAGGCTACGCAGCAGGTCGAGTTCTGGCACATGCTGAGCATCATGAACTTAAAGAACAGCGCCCTACGGTTCTAATAGGTAAGGATACCAGGATATCCGGGTACATGCTTGAATCTGCCCTGCAGGCTGGACTATGCGCTGCGGGCGTTGATGTCAGGTTAACTGGCCCCATGCCCACGCCTGCGATCGCTTATCTAACAAGGGCACTTCGTGCCCAGGCTGGAATCGTCATCTCGGCATCCCACAACCCATATGATGATAATGGGATAAAGTTTTTTTCCAGTCTTGGTACTAAGTTGCCTGATGACATTGAAAAAGAAATTGAAGCTGAACTGAATGCCCCGATGAAAGTGATGGTCTCGGCAAATCTTGGAAAGGTCAAGAGGATCAACGATGCTGCCGGAAGGTATATCGAGTTCTGTAAAAGTACTTTCCCAAACGATCTGGACCTGCGCGGCTTGAAAATAGTGTTGGATTGTGCCCATGGTGCAACATACCACGTTGCACCGCCTGTATTCCATGAGCTGGGAGCGGAAATTATTACCATCGGGGGCCAGCCAAGCGGTCTGAATATCAATCATGAAGCAGGCTCCACCCATCCGCATGGCCTTGTCAAAGCAGTCATGCATCATCAGGCGGATTTAGGCATTGCCTTTGATGGCGATGGCGACAGACTGCTTATGGTTGATCACGAAGGTGAAATACTCGATGGGGATCAGTTGCTCTATATCATCGCGATGCACCGTCAAAAGCAAGGCCAATTAGTTACTGGGGTCGTTGGCACATTAATGACGAATCTTGCTTTGGAGCACGCTTTTGAAAAGGCGAACATTCCATTTTGCCGCGCAAAAGTCGGGGACCGCTACGTTCATGAATTATTGATCGAAAAGAACTGGGTTCTGGGCGGAGAAAATTCAGGGCATATATTATGTCTTGATAAGCACAGTAGCGGTGATGGCATCATTTCTGCCTTGCAGGTGTTACACGCAATCCGTGAATCCAGGTCCAGGCTTAGCGATTTTAGAATGGAGTTGAACCTTTATCCCCAAGTGCTGATAAACCTCAAGGTCAAAGAGAAGATCGATTTGGATAATAACGAGGCTATCCAGGGTGCTGTGAGGGAAGCAGAAGCCGAGCTGAATGGGCAGGGTCGGGTATTACTAAGGCCTTCCGGAACAGAACCTAAAATCAGAGTGATGGTAGAAGGTGTGGATTCCAACTTGGTGAAAAACCTGGCGGAAAAGATCGCAGAGGTTGTAAGGATCGAAGCTAAGTGATGTGATTTATCCAACATTTTGGAATTAATGTCTCTTTTACTTGATTTTTAAATTATTGTCACACAAATGCCATTGGATTTTCATAAAACTATGGAAATCTAGCGTGTATGAATGCAATCAAAAAAGAACACGCTCAAAGACTATGCCTCGTCACTGAAACTTGGCCTCCTGAAATAAACGGCGTTGCAATGACCTTGTCAAGATTGGTTGATGGTCTCCTTTCCCGAGAGTGGAAAGTCACCCTG
>CAIPBJ010000102.1 GCA_903863255.1 uncultured Methylophilaceae bacterium | reverse complement strand
TTTTTTCGTTATTTCAAAGTAAATATGGGGATATCCGAGCGCTTAGTAACGGTCTTAAGACCTACATTGACTACACCCTTGATAAGTATGACGAAATAGTTTTGGTTGCACACAGTCTGGGTGGGTTGATTGTTAGGCAATACCTCTTAGATCAAAAAATAACCTCAAAAAAAACCAAAACGAAAAAAGTAATTTTTTATGCTGTTCCCCAGGAGGGGACTGAACTTGCCAAGGTCGCATCACTTATTTCTTTTGGACACCGGCACCTTAAACAGCTCTGCAACAACTCCCAATTTCTTGATGCTCTCAATGATTTGTGGGCCACTACTAAGATTGAAAATGATTACGAATTTAAAATTATCTTGGCGACAGAGGATAAAGTCGTATCTCCTCAAAGTGCAAAAAGTAACTTCAGACACCTAAACCCGGAGAATGTAAATGGAAAGGATCATCGAACAATTGTTAAGCCAATTGACAAAAATGATCTAAGTTTCGTAATATTGAAGGTTTTTTTATGCCAAGAGGTCAGAATCTCCAGAGATAGACCAAGGGGTGCTATTCGCTTTGAGGAATGGCTAGAAATTGATGATGTTAGACCCTTCTTTCCTGATGAGAAAAGGGCGAAAGTACTTTCCACCTTAGAGCATGCTTTGCTTCTGCCTCGAAATTCTATTCGACTTGTAGGGCTGTCTGGACTAGGTAAGACAAGGGTGGCGATTGAAGCCCTAAAGCGATTACCTCAAGAGAAAATGGACTCTCTGGTGTACTGCGATGTTTCAAGTGAACCTAGTGATCTTGTTCTACATGTTCATCAGTGGATCAATAACGGCTATTCCGGAATTCTAGTGGCTGATAATTGCTCATTAGAGTTGCATGACAAACTAAATAGGGTTGTATCAAGACCTGGAAGCAAATTGTCATTGCTAACGCTCGACTCCGACCTGGGACGAATCGGCGACGGCCTTCATATCGAACTTGGCCGACTCGAAAATCCAATGATTAAGGCGATGTTGACGCATTATTTTGGTAATGCACTTCCTGACATTGATCGAATCGTTGAATTTGCACAAGGGTTTCCTCAGATGGCTATTCTTATAGCTAATGCAAGGATCAACGAAGAGCCCGATCTCGGGAAGCTCACCGATGATCTAATTACGCGAAAATTGCTTTGGGGTGCATCAAATGAAATAAATGCAACCGACGAAAAGGTGCTGATCGGCTGTGCTCTATTCGATAGATTTGGACTGGAAAGCGGAGCATCGGAGGAGTTTCAATATATTGCAGAACAAATAGTCAATATTAGCGAGGCCGACTTCTATTCCTGCGTCAAGAGGTATGCGGCGCGAGGGCTGATAGATCAGCGAGGGCGATATGCTCAGCTTGTTCCCAAGCCGCTTGCGATCAGATTAGCTGCGCAGTGGTGGAATACCCATCAAAGAAAGGCACAAGAGGCTCTAATTAGCGGTATGCCTGAATCAATGGTGACTAGCTTCTGTGACCAAGTTGAGAAATTAGACTTTCTTCCAGAAGTAAAACAATTTACGGCTGGGTTGTGTGGGCAACTGGGCCCTTTTGGCGAAGCGGAAGTGATCCTTTCTGATCGGGGTTCAAGGCTCTTCCGCGCTTTTGTAAATGTGAACCCCGACGCCACATCGTCCGCCCTATATCGCGTTGTAAGCGCAATGGGCCGTGATCAGCTTCTCGCAATTGAAGATAGAGTCCGAAGAAACCTAGTTTGGGCGTTGGAAAAGCTCTGTTTCCATTCACACCTATTTTCGGAGTCCGGATGGATATTGCTAATGTTGGCTGTCAATGAGAATGAGACGTGGAGCAACAATGCGACGGGGATGTTTTCGCAGCTGTTTCGCATACAACTGTCAGGTACCGGAGCCGATCCTAAAGTCAGACTCGAGCTTATACAAAGGGCCTTAAAGCTCAATGATGATAGAGCGGATCAAGTAATAATTTCCGCCCTAGAGCAAGCCATAAGCGTTTACGGAGGAAGCAGGACTATTGGTGCGGAATACCAAGGTACTAAGCCGCCACTTGAAGAATGGCATCCGAAGCTATGGCAGGAGATATTTGATTACTGGGAAAACGTATTTTCGATTTTGTTGGAAATGTTACACAGAGGCCCGATCCAAAAAGAGAAGGTCAAGCAAGTGATTGGCCATTCGATTCGAGGGTTTGTCGGTCATGGGCGTTTAGAAATGCTTGACAAAACCCTTAGGCAAGTCGTCGCTATAGAAGGACGATTTTGGCCATCGGCATTGGAGAGTTTAAAACTTGCACTTGAATACGATGCGGACGCGATGAATTCAAATGTGATCGAAACTCTGAATGGTTGGTTGGATTTGTTAAAACCTGATGAATCGAATCTGGAGGAGCGACTTAGAATTCTTGTAATTGCCCCTCCGTGGGAGCATAGACGAGATGCGGAGGGAGGTAACGTTGACATCGCTGCAAAAAATGCTGACGCCTTAGCTGTTGAGCTTGCCGAAAATATTGAACAACTTATCAAGTTCATCCCGCTGCTGTTGACGGGAGAACAGCGCCAAACGTATGTTTTTGGGCGACGACTGGCTATGCAGTCAGAAGGGGTTGACTCTTTCTTTAATCAAGTAATTACGGAATTAGAGCGCATTGCACAACCCAACCAGAGTTTCGTGAGGGGGTTGTTAAGCGGAATTTATCGACGATCTTCAGTTGAGTGGGATCGTTTGCTAAGTAAATTCTCTTCGCGAAAGGATTTGATTAGATTCTTTCCGGACATGCTTTGCACTGGATTTTTTCAAGACCATCACTTATCGACACTATTAACTCATATTAAAAAAGGTGATTTGAAGCCTGCTTCACCCCGCATCTTGGCCTACGGTGGTGCCACTGTTCACCTAAGTAGCGGAGAGATATCTTCTTTTTGTTTAGATTTGGCACGTTTCGAAGATGAAGGCGCATGGTCAGCGCTTGATATTCTATTTATGCACTGCTTTTCTGATCCCCTCAAGTTTGAAGAGTGTAAACCTGCACTTAAGATTTTGGTAACTGGTGTTTCATTGGGAGAAAAGAGTGGCCACAGTCATTCTGACTTGTATCACTGGACAGAGACTGTAAATAAATTGCTGACTACCGAAGGATTTACTTTTTGTGAAGATATCTGCCGGAAACTAATTGCTTCAACAAGCGATGGATTCAATCACGTCGACATATGGCAATCGATAAAGCCACTACTGCTCGATATTATGAAAGTACACGGTTCAAAACTTTGGCCTCTTTTTGGTTTGGCTATTGTTAGTTCCGATCATCAAAAACGATATTGGCTACATCAACTTCTAGATCGAGAGAATAGCCCTGCGATTAAAGTGCAGAGTGTGCTTACTGTGCTGCCAAAGGATGTAATCATTTCTTGGTGCCGCGAAAATCAGACCGTTGGCCCTCACTTTGTTGCTTGCTGTATCAATGTTTTTGAGACGGTTGATGGCTTAACAAAACCGACAGAGTTGTTTATCGCGCTTCTTGAAGAATTCGGTGGCGACGCTCGTATCGGTAGCGCGCTTTCTGCAAATCTCTCTACAAGAGGGTGGTCTGGCTCACTCGTGCCTTATCTGCAATCGGACCGGAAAGCGCTTGAACCGTTGTTACGGCACTCAAGCAGTGGAGTGCATACTTGGGTAATCAAACACATCTCAAACATCGACATGCAGATTGAGCACGAATCTGTTCGAGATGCCGAGCAGGACCTAGGCATATAGGTTTTTTACACTGTTTCGCTGCCACACATTGAAAGTCATCTAGCGTCCAATTTGCTGCAGCGAATCTCCGCGGGTACAAGCTGCCGATCTCTTGGCTCGCGGCAAAGGCAGGAACCATCTTGGAGTTGAATTTCTTCCCCCTGCACAATTCAGCGACAGATCCTGGCCGTCCGCAGTTGAAGATGTTGAAAGCATTAACGCAAGTTTGGGCACTTGAGGACAGTTTTTATCACTTTACGCTTGAAGCATTCCTAGCCTTACCATACTCGTTTTCGCTGCTCATCCCAAAGCGCAGGCGGGTCCACCGCAAGATCAAACAACGTCAGATGGTCCGGCAGCGCATCCTCCAGAATCGCCTCGACGATGTCCGGTGCCAGCGTGGTTAAGTTCACCATCCGGCTGACGTAGCTGTTGTCGACTCCCTCCAGTGCAGCAATTTCCGTCAGGTTTTTCACCTTGCCGGACTTCAGCATGGCCAGCCACCGGTGGCCCCTGGCCAGCGCCAGTTGCAGCGGTGTGGCCGCCACGTCCCAAGGCCTCAGCAGTTTTCCCGGCTGACCTGATTGCCCGTTGGGCAGCGTCATTTGTTTTCTCCCGCTGCGCCGCTTGATCTGAATCGGAACTAACAGCGTGATCCGGCCGTCGCTGGAGTGGATCACTTCAGTGGTGCCGGTGGCTCGGATTTGAAGGTCGCTCACGCCATGGCCTCCGCTTCCATTTCCGTGGCTGGCTCGGACTGCAGTTTCTTGTGATGCAACTCAAGCACCAGTCGCTGGATACCCGTGGGATGCAGATCCATCGACATGTTGTTGGGCGAGACATTCACCTGACGAACCAGCAACCGGACAATCCGCATCTGCTCCGCAGGGAACAACTGGTCCCAGACATCGTCGAGTCGCTTCATGGCCACCGTGACGATGGCCTCGTCCAGGGTCGGGTCGTATTTCTGGGCCTGCGGCAGAACCTCTTTGACCACATCCGGCGAGCGCAAATGGCCGCGCAATTGCTCCAGCACCGCCGACTCCAGTTCAGCCGCTGGCATGCGGGGCAGGCCCGACGCACCAGCGTGCTCCTTGATGTCGCGCTGGGGCACGTAGTAGCGGTAGCGGCGACCGTTTTGTTTGGCAGTTTGAAATGGCGACATCGCGCGGCCGTCGCTGCCAAAGACGATGCCCTTGAGCAGGTACTGCGTTGCTGCTCGGGTGGTGGTGGCCCGCACTCGGCCATTGGTGCTGAGAATGGCATGGGCATCATCCCAACAGGATTTCGTGATGATCGGCGGGTGTTCCGCCTGATACCAAAGCTCCTTGTGACGCAATTCACCCAGGTAGGTGCGGTTGTTGAGGACCTTGTAAATCAGGCCCTTGTCGATCGGTTTGCCCTCCCGGACCTTACCGTCCTGAGTAGTCCAGGCTTTAGAGGTCACGCCGTCAAGCCGTAATTCTTTGACCAGTTTGGTGGTCGAGCCCAGTTCCACAAATCGCTGGAAGATGTGCGCGATCGTCTTTGCCTCGGCCTCATTGGGAATCAGACTGCGTATTCCGGTAGCACTTGGACACTGATTCCAGCAACACTTGGACAGCATTCCGGCTAACACTCGAACACGATTCCAGTAACACTTGGACAGTGTTCCGGGAGTACTTGGACATCGTTCCAGGCCAACTTGGACAGTTA
>CAIPBJ010000101.1 GCA_903863255.1 uncultured Methylophilaceae bacterium | reverse complement strand
GGCATCGACAGCCAGTGCTGCGATCTCTGCGATCGATACAGCGCTCAACTCGATCAACACGACCCGTGCGACACTGGGTGCGGTCGAGAACCGCTTCTCCTCCGTGATCAGCAATCTGCAAGCTTCATCGACAGACCAGTCGACAGCGAAATCACGCATCATGGATGCTGACTTTGCTGCAGAAACAGCGAACATGACACGCAACCAGATCCTGCAACAAGCTGGCACTGCGATGGTCGCTCAGGCAAACTCATTGCCTAACGGTGTGTTGTCCTTGCTGAAAGGTTAATTGATAGAGCAACAGTAACGAGACACCTACAGGATTGACATAATGATCCTGTAGGTTCTTGAAAGGAGTGGAATCATGTTAATTAACACTTTTGATGGTTACGGTATTAAAAACACTGTATCCAGTGTTAAACAGATTAACCCGACTGCTGCGGTGGATGGTGCCGAAAATGGCTCATCACAGCAGGTATTAAGTAGTGCAGATTTAGGCTCTGCGGTAAAGAAGTTGAATGATTTTATAGCACCAGCCTTGCAATCCATACAGTTTTCTTTAGAAAACGGTGATTCGGGTCAATTGATTGTTAAGGTTGTGGATACGACAAATCAGAAAGTTCTAAGGCAAATCCCCAATGAGGAAGTGCTCGCAATTTCTAAATCGTTGGACAAGATGCAGGGTTTGGTCATCAAACAAACTGCGTAGTTATTTGAGAGGATATTTTTATGAGTACAACCAGCGTGCCATCTAGTACCACGGCGGCCCTAGCATCTGCGGGAGTCGGTTCGGGTCTGGATGTGGCTTCAATTGTTTCAAGTCTGATGGCAGTGGAAAAGGTTCCCTACGATCAGCTGACTACTCAGAAAACTTCCTATCAAAGCGAAATATCGGCTTTTGGTACTTTAAAGAGTGCGTTGTCGACTTTTCAGACTTCTGTCCAAAAGCTTTCAAGTGCCAGTAATTTTAATGCGCAGACAGCCACATCCTCAGACACAACGACCTTTACCGCAAAATCGGATGGTACGGCAAGTGTTGCGGATTATTCAGTGAGCGTGAGTCAATTAGCAAAATCACAAAAGCTGGACCTCGGTGGGTTTGCAAACACTACCGATGTTGTTGGAACCGGGACGTTGACATTCTCATTCGGTTCCTATGATTCTACTGGCAATACATTCACCCCAAATGCAAGCAAGTCTTCTTTTACCGTGAATATCAACAGCTCCAACAATACACTTTCAGGTATCCAGGCAGCGATTAATGCAGCAGGTGGTGGCGTGACTGCTTCCATAGTGAATGATGGAACAACCAATCATCTTGTACTAACCTCTAATGATACTGGCGCTACAAATACATTAAAGATAACAGCTGCAGATGATGATGGAAATAATACCGACGCTTCCGGATTGTCAAAATTGGCTTACGACCCTACTGCCGCAAGTGGTGCTGGAAAAAACATGTCACAACTGCAGGCTGCGCAGAATGCTATCATCAATGTTGATGGAATGACCATCACCAAACCAAGCAACACCATTACCGATGCGATTCAAGGCTTAACGATTAACTTGTTGAAAGTAAATACTTCAAGTGTAGATCTGAATGTTGCAACCGATACCAATACTGTCCAAACTTCCGTTCAGAACTTCGTTAATGCTTACAATACCCTGAACACGACTTTGAAAAATCTTACCAACTATGATTCAGCAGGAAATGGCGCAAATAATGGCCCATTGATTGGAGACCCCACTACAAGAGCGATACAGTTCCAGATCAAGTCTGTCTTTACCAGGGCGATCAATGATGGCAATAACATTGACTCCCTGAACCAGATTGGCGTGACATTCCAGAATGACGGCACGTTGGGTCTGGATACGACTAAACTAAGTAGTGCAATGAGCTCCAGTTTTAGTCAAATCGCAGCGTTGTTTTCCACATCGGCAACGACGACAGATCCTTATGTAAGCTATAACACAAGTACGACTGCAACCCAGTCTGGAACCTACCCAATAACGGTAACCCAATTAGGGTCAAGTACAACAAGTGTTGCAGGTACGATCAATGGCGTCGCTGCGACATCAAGTGGGAATTACCTTGATGGTGCGACTGGCGATCCAAGCTCTGGACTCAGTGTGCTTATTTCTGGAGGGGGAACAGGCTCTAGAGGAACGATTACGTTTACCAAGGGATACGCCTCTCAGCTTGATGATATCCTGACGAATCTATTGAGTAGCACTGGATCCATCGCTACGGCTACAAATGGGTTGAATACTTCGGTGACTGACATAAATACTCAACAGACAGCGATGCAGACCCGTCTTGACCAAATGCAGGCGACATATCAGGCACAATTTACAAGTCTTGACACGATGATGTCTACAATGAACACAACAAGTACCTATTTGACCCAACAATTGAGTCAAATGGCTTCAAGTACTAAGAGCATGGGATTATAAAAAGGAGAATATGATGTTCGGTTCAGGTCCTAAGGGAATAAATGCTTATGTTAATGTCGGGATTGAGACTGGGGTTGTTGCAGCCAATCCGAATAAACTCATTGTAATGCTGTATGAAGGTGCTATTCAGGCATGTTACTCGTCTATCGTTCATATGCAGAATAAGGATATTGCTAAGAAAGGTGCCATGATTTCCCAGGCGATCATGATCATTGAAAGTGGACTTAGGGCAAGCCTGAATAAAAATGAAGGCGGCGAAATTGCACAAAGCCTGGATGCATTGTACATTTATATGAGTGATCGTTTGTTTACGGCCAATTTAAAGAATAGAATCGAACCAATACAAGAAGTGATTAGATTGTTAGCTGATTTAAAAGGTGCTTGGGAAACGATTGATAAAAAGAATGTAACAGCCAATGCTACAGAGAATAAATTTGTTGAAACACGTTTACGTGCCTAATTTAACTAAGGTAAATTAAATGGATCAAACTTACATAGTGTCGATATACGAATCTGTAGCACAGACTACTGACCAAATGCTCATGGCTGCCAGATCGCAAGACTGGGATAGGTTAGTCGAGCTTGAGGCATGTTGCGGTCAGTATGTCGAGAAGTTGAAAATGATAGACGATTGTCAATTGTCCGGTGAATCTAGAGAACGCAAAGTCGCAAGCATCAAACAGATACTTGCCGCAGACCGCGAGATCAGGAATTTAGTCGCTCCCTGGATGCTGAAGCTCAATGTGATGCTAAATACCAATAAAAATGAAAAGAATTTAGCTAGAACATATCGGTTATGACGTAAATTATCATGCAGCTAAAACAACCTGAAATGAAAGGCATCAATCCTGTAGACAGGGTGGCGCCGGTCGTTTCAGTTGTGAAGATGGCTAGCACGCAGCAAGACCTGAATTTTAGGGTAAATCAGCTCGTCAAGGGTCAGGATTATTATGCGCATGTCTTATCGAAGCTCGATCAGAAAACATTTCAGGTGGAAGTTGGAGGCGCTATAGTTCAGATGGAAATGAATCCATCCTTGAACGTAGGGCAGACGGTATTGATGAAGTATGTCCAGGACAGTCCACACCCTACTTTCCTGATGTCTTCTTCGCAGCAGTTGGGTGAGGAGACTGTTGCATTGAAATATGGACTGCCAATTTCGGAACCCCTGTCCATTCCCATTGAGACGAAGGCCGAACTGAGCCAAGCTGCAAATATTATCGAACAGTATTTAAGTGAGGCAAAGAATCAGGGAGTTGGCTCTGAATATGAGGCCTCGCGAGTAATAACTAATACACCTGGGCTTCCAGCTGTCGTGGCAAATGACCTGAAACAGGCTTTAAGTAAAACCGGCCTTTTTTATGAGTCTCATTTGGTTGATAGTATCGAAGGCAATCGTTCTTTGTCAGAGATTCGTCAGGAACCACAAAACCAGAGTGAAAAAACCATACCGTCAATTGTCTCGCAGCAACTGAATATCATTGAAACTCAAAGTCTAAGCTGGCATGGGGAAGTTTGGCCAGGCCAGATGATGCAATGGGGCATTCATGTTGTTGACGATGACAAATCAAATCATGGTAAAAGTGGTTCGGGATCCAGAGACGACAATTCCTTCGTTTCGAGTGAGTTTACCTTGCACTTGCCCAACTTGGGAAAGGTTTCAGCAAAAATAATTTTGATGAATGGGCGAATGAAAATTAATATTCTTGCTGATGAACATCAGACTATCCAGACATTGAAGAATAAATCTCCCGTCTTGTTTAAGGCAATCACACAGAATGGTCAGAATGTTGATTCCTTGTCGGTGGAGGAGTCATGAATAAGCAGCCCATGACTCAACAGGCGATCGCCTTGGCTTATGAAGCGGGGGACTTTGCTCCAAGGGTCGTAGCCAAGGGGAAAGGACTGATTGCCGAGCAAATAATCGCACGAGCGAAAGAAAACAATCTATTCATACACGAGTCAAGGGATCTCGTGGCATTATTGATGCAAGTTGATCTGGATGACCATATACCTCCGGCACTTTATCAGGCAATTGCAGAGATTCTGGCTTGGTTGTATCAGTTAGAAGGGGAAAAAAGCCAAAATAATGAAGGGTTACATTCAAAGTACGAATTGCTTATCTAAATCTGCATATTCATTATGTTCTGATAAGCCGTAACCAACTTGTTCCTGACCTGTACTGTCGCCTGGAACGCAATGTTGGCTTTCTGTCCCGCAATCATGACGTCTGACAGACTCACACTATCATCTCCCATAGCAAATTGCTGACCTAGTTTTTCAGCTTGAGCCTGAGTGTTGTTCACCTGATTCAACGATGCTTTTAGCGCTTCCGAGAAATCGACATGCGATGCCGGCTGGGATTGACCGGTATTTGACGTTCCCGATACACCATTCGTCATCGTCCCTGCATTAGGGCGCTCGGCGGCAGCCTTGAGCTGGGCAATCATCGATTGAATTTTATTGACGTCAATTCCACCTGCATTCATTTGTATCCTCCAATTCATGAAGCGCAACTATTACACAATGAAGACTGTATCACTTTCATTCATTCCTTAGCTTGCAAATAGGCGCTATAAAAGTCCTCTATTCTTAAAATTGAAAAATTTTCAATCATTGATAATGGAAGCTAATAAGTGATATTTGAGTTTCTATACCGATTTGAAGCATATAGAAAATCCCGAATGATGGAGGGCAGTATGGCAGCAGATGTAGCCACTAATGAAACGACTTTTATTGAAATGAATAAATCCGTATTAGGAAATAAACTACTCCTTGTAGTAGGTATCGCGGCGGTTGTAGCTGTTATGGCCGTATTTTGGCTATGGAGTCAGCAGCCTGATTATCGGATCCTCTATTCAAATTTCACCGATAAAGATGGGGGCGCGATCGTAGCCTCCCTTGAAAAAATGAACATTCCTTACAAATTCTCAGAGAGTGGGGCCGCCATACTGGTCCCTGCTGCTCAAGTAAATGAAGCAAGATTGAAATTAGCTGCTGAAGGGTTGCCTAAGGGGGGCAATATCGGATTTGAGGTTCTCGAGAACCAGAAATTCGGCGTTTCCCAGTTTGTGGAACAAGTGAACTTCCAAAGAGCCTTGGAAGGTGAGTTAGAGAGAAGCGTTCAATCGATTGGTGCAGTTGAAGTAGCAAGGATTCATTTAGCAATTCCCAAGCAGTCTGTGTTTGTAAGAGACCAGGAGAAGCCAACGGCATCGGTATTACTGAATTTAAGGGCCGGTCGTTCTTTGGACCAGCAGCAAGTCGGAGCGATCGTACACCTTGTTGCGAGCAGCGTTCCGGACCTGCCTGCTTCTAATGTAACGGTAGTCGACCAGAATGGTAATCTCCTCTCAGACACGACCAAGAAGTCAACAAATAATGGTTTGGATGCGGCACAACTGAAATACATTGATGATTTGCAGCAAAGTATCGTCAAGCGGGTAGAGTCCATCATCTCGCCGATAGTCGGCGATAAGAATGTTCATGCTGAGGCGAGTGCGGAAATTGATTTCTCTTCCATAGAACAAGCTGCCGAATCATTTAAACCTAACCAAACACCGGATGCAGTCACGATTCGAAGTCAGCAGACAAACGAAGCTACATCATCCAGTGCATCAGGTGCAACGGGTGTCCCTGGGGCGCTGTCGAATCAGCCCCCCGCCAACGCGACAGCGCCTATTACAAGCGATCCGAATGCTCCGGCAGGAACGGCGACTGCTAGTGCGAATTCCTCTCCGGTGAATAGCCAAAAGAATGTAACCACAAATTATGAGGTTGATAAGACCGTGCGATATCTCCAACAGCCAATGGGCGGTGTTAAACGTCTTAGTGTGGCTGTAGTGGTCAACAACATACAAGTTACCGATAAATCCGGAAAAGTGACGTATCGTCCGCTTAGCGATGCCGAGAAGAAGCAGATCAATGACCTTGCGATGCAGGCAATGGGTTTCAATAAGGAAAGAGGCGATTCTCTGACCGTGGTGAACAGCCCTTTCATTGGCCAGCCAGTAGAAGTGCTGCCTGATATTCCGATGTGGAAGAACCCTGAAGTTATTGAATATGGCAAGGACGCACTTAGATTTGTAGTGGGTATGGTTGTCCTCTTCATGCTTTACAGCAAGCTGCTGAAACCGATGTTTACTAAATTGATCCAATTTACACCCCCAGTAAAAGAATTAGCGCAGGATTCTGTCGTTTCCTTGAGCGGATCGCAAGGAAACG
Source organism: uncultured Methylophilaceae bacterium (assembly GCA_903863255.1). Classification (GTDB taxonomy): domain Bacteria; phylum Pseudomonadota; class Gammaproteobacteria; order Burkholderiales; family Methylophilaceae; genus CAIPBJ01. The sequence continues at coordinate 32,730 of CAIPBJ010000101.1, read as the reverse complement.
AGGGAAAGAGGCTAGCTGGACCCGTTTATGAGCAGAATCTGGAAGCAGTGAAACAATTGGCTAAAGACAATCCACGTATGGTTGCTAATGTTGTAACCAGTTGGGCAAATGGGAATGAAAAATGAGCGATGATGGCGTAATGAGAAGTGCAGTTCTTATGCTTGCTTTAGGGGAAGACGAAGCTGCGGAAGTAATGAAATTTCTAAGTCCAAAGGAAGTGCAGAAACTTGGTGCCGCAATGGCAACCATCAAGGCAGTTCCAAGAGAGCAGCTTGAGACCGTAGTTAACGAATTTCTAATAGAAGCTGAGCAAAGCAGTGACTTGGGGCTGGATTCAGATGAGTATATTCGTTCGGTCCTTACAAAGGCGCTGGGGGATGACAAAGCCTCCAATCTTCTGAATAGAATCCTTCAATCAAGGGATGCAAGCGGGATAGACAGTTTGAAATGGATGGATGCCTTAAGCGCCTCCGAATTCATAAAAAACGAACATCCTCAGATAATTGCAACCATATTGGTTCATCTGGAGCCTGACCAGGCCTCAGAGATAATCGGACATTTCAACGATCGTTTAAGACAGGATGTGATGCTTCGTATAGCAACGCTCGATGGAGTAAAGCCAATCGCATTGAGGGAATTGAATGATGTGATGACGAAGGTCCTGACAGGAAACGAAAGTATTAAGAAACAGCAAATGGGTGGGATCAAGGCTGCTGCAGAGATCATGAACTACATGAGTGGCGACAGTGAGGCAACCGTAATGGAAGGTCTTAAAAATTACGATGATGATATGGCGCAGAAAATCATGGATGAGATGTTCGTGTTTGACAATATTATGGATATTGATGATAAAGGTATCCAGGTCATGTTACGAGAAGTGCAGTCCGAGACACTGATCATTGCCTTAAAAGGTGCCACAGCGGAGATGCGAGATAAAATCTTTAAGAACATGTCGACTAGAGCTGCTGAGATGATGAAAGAAGATCTTGAGTCTAAGGGACCTGTCAAGTTGTCAGAAGTGGAAGCCCAGCAGAAACAGATTCTCCAAATTGTGCGCAGATTAGCAGATGAAGGGCAAATTATCTTAGGTGGTAAGGGAAGCGACGAACAATATGTGTAGCATGCCAGTATCCAAAGAGGAACAAACTGCTTATCAAAGATGGGAGTTGGCATCACTAGGCAATTCCCAGGCAAGCGTCAATTCTACAAAGCCAAAAAAAGAAGAAGCCGCAGTTTCGGACAAGATAGCAAAGATATTTGAAAGCGTTCGGCAGGAAGCCTATGAAAAGGGAATTAAAGAAGGATTTGTCGTTGGCATGGCAAAGGCAAAAGAACAGGCAAATTCAGAACGACAACAATTATCGAGTCTTGCGAAGGCATTTGAAAAGGCATTAGAAACAGCAGATGAAACGATTGCTGAGAATGTTCTTGATCTTGCTTTGGACATAGCCAAGGCTATGTTGAAAACCAAGCTGGAGGTGGATTCAAACGTGATACTGCCGATTGTAAGAGATGCCATGCATTATCTGCCTCATGTCCAAAAGCCGGCCAGGATTCTTGTCAATCATCAGGATGCAAAACTGTTGAGAGAGTATCTTGCCGGGGAAATAGTGGATGACGGTTGGCATATTCAGGAAGACAGCTGCATTGAAAGGGGAGGATGTCTAGTTGAAACAGGCGCCAACCAGATTGATGCCACGAATACCATGAGATGGAAACGAATAGTAGAAGCGCTTTCCCAGAATAATGATTGGCTGACATCATGATGAATGATAATTCGCACCAACAACGCTGGCAGCATCATCTGCGTGACTGCAAAGAGATTCTTAATCTAGTTGAACCCTTGGAAATTGCTGGAAGAATCACCAAGTTAACCGGGTTGGTCATGGAGGCGGTCGGGATCAAGTTGCCGATAGGAAGTGCATGTTACGTTCCGCTTTCTGAGGGAAAGCGCGTCGAGGCTGAAGTCGTCGGTTTTGATGGTGAACGGTTATTACTGATGCCTCAAACGAATGTGGAAGGAATTGTGCCAGGAGCGAAGGTTTTTGCACTTGATATCGCAGATGCGCTCCCCAAGCCCCATCACAACAATCCCCCACGCAGAAGGATTTCCGATCGAGCAAGACATCTGCCTGTAGGGGTTGAATTATTGGGTAGGGTAGTCGATGGAGCGGGAAATCCTCTTGATGACTTGGGTAAGATCATTGCTCAACATAGTGCACCATTGAATTCACGCGCAATGAATCCTTTATCACGTGCACCTATCGAGGAAATACTCGATGTTGGCATACGTGCGATAAATAGCATGCTAACCGTTGGGCGCGGGCAGCGTATGGGGTTGTTTGCCGGTTCCGGCGTTGGTAAAAGTGTGTTACTTGGAATGATGGCACGTTACACCACCGCGGACGTCATTGTCGTCGGTTTGATCGGCGAACGCGGTCGTGAAGTAAAGGAATTTATTGAACAAATACTAGGGAAGGATGGATTGGCTCGTTCAGTCGTTGTAGCGGCTCCAGCGGATGCTCCCGCCCTGATGCGTCTTCAAGGCGCCAATTATGCAACGACGATTGCAGAACACTTTCGTGATCAGGGAATGAATGTCCTGTTGATTATGGACTCCTTAACTCGATTTGCCATGGCACAGAGAGAAATTGCGCTTGCGATTGGGGAGCCACCGGCTACCAAAGGTTACCCGCCTTCTGTTTTCGCCAAATTACCGGCCTTGGTTGAACGAACTGGAAATGGAAAGCGTGGCGAAGGGTCGATTACCGCTTTCTACACGGTACTGACTGAAGGCGATGATCAGCAAGACCCGATAGCGGATGCCGCTCGAGCTATTCTAGATGGGCATATTGTTCTAAATCGTAGTCTGGCTGAAAGTGGCCATTACCCGGCTATTGATATTGAGCAGTCGATCAGTCGTGCTATGCATAACATCACGACACCGGAACATCAAAAATTCGCGAGAAAACTTAAGCAGTTGAATTCCAGATATTCCAGAAGCCTTGATTTAATCAATGTTGGTGCATATGAAGCCGGTACTGACAGAATTCTGGATGAGGCAATTGATTGTCATGAAAAAATCGAAAGCTTTTTACAGCAGGATATCACCGAAAGATCGGATGTGTCACAAAGCTTAACGATGATGAGGGGAGTACTCGCCAGTACTTCCATGAATTAACGATACCCTAGAAACTTGTAAATCATGTCCAATAACAAAAACTCAGTTCTTATTATGCTAAAGGAATTGGCTGCAAAGGAGGTTGCAACGGCTTCTGAATTTCTAGGTCAGGCAACAAAAGAATTGAAGGATGCCAAGGATAAGCATGACATGCTGGAGGAGTATCGTAAGGATTATATCAGGCAAATGGAAAACGCATTAAAGGCGCAAGGTCTAGGAGCTGAAGCCTATCAGAATTTTAATAACTTTTTGAAAAAACTTGAACAGGCTATCGTCGGCCAATCCGATATCGTGGTTTCGGCTGAGGTCAAACTAAAGATTCAGCGGGAACACTGGCAGGAATGCCAGAGAAAGAAATTGTCCTATGAGGTTTTATTGGATAGAGCAGAGAAAAAGAAGCATGTATTAGAACTAAAGAAAGATCAAAAGATGATGGATGAATTTGCCATGCGCAAGAGTCGAGTGCAGAGATAGTTCATTAGTCAAATCTAAACGATAGGAATAAAAATGCAAAACTTATCCATGATGTCTTCACAAACCAGTTCTCTAAAAATCACGAGTCCTGATTCTCCAATCGACATTTGCGTAAGCAAAAATGACCCAGCTCAGGACGCGAGTTCGTTCCAAAACGAGTTTTCGAAGCAAGTTCAAAGCCAGAAATCTCAGGACTCGAATGACAGTTCAAGCAATAATTCAGAAACAGCCAATCAATCAGCCTCATCTCAACCCCAGGGATCCGAAGATACGACAAAATCAAAGAAACAGGGCAATCTAGCGAAAGCCCCCTTGCCTGGTAATCTGGATCCAAGCCTGATTAAAAGTCATTTGGGGAATGCTAAATCAAAAATCGATTCAGATTCCGTGACGGATCAGTCATCTTTAAAGGTCACGGATAAAACGGATCAGACAGCATCCGGATCTTCCCCACTTTTATTCGGGTTCCATCAAAATATGTCATTAACGCATCAACCTATCAAAGCAGATTCTGCTAATCCAGATGATAAAGGAGCCAAGGATGCATCCGATAAGGATAGTTCATCCTTATCGGTAATCGCTAATGACAAGTTATCCAGTGAAAAGGATGCTGGCAAAACTCCGGATGCGAGTGCTAGCAGCAACCCTCATTCTGATTGGCTGGAAAGCATGCTGCCAGTAATGAATAAGAAATCTGATATGGCTGACGCTGTTCCTGACAAACTGACTCATCGCCTGTCGACAGAGAGCGTGCCACAGGACTTGTCAGTCAATCTGCTAGGCCAGAGTCAGGCTTCGGCTCAAACAAATGCGATCCAGGCCAGCCTGAATATTCCAACAACAAATTCTATTTCCGCCTATCCAGGCAAAACGGGCTGGGATCAGGCTATCGGACAGAAGGTAATATACATGGTGGGTGCATCCGAGCAAACAGCCACGCTGACTCTCAATCCGCCCGATTTAGGGCCTTTGCAGGTTGTGATCAGTGTAAACAACGATCAGGCCAATACGACTTTCATTTCCGAACATCCCGAAGTTAGAAAAGCCCTTGAGAATGGGGCGGCTACATTAAGAGACATGATGGATCAGGCGGGGATTCAGTTGGGGCAAATGAACGTGAGTTCCGGAAATCAGCAACAGCAGCAACATTTTCAGCAGTCGTCAACCCACGCCATGCCTACTCAAAACAGCACGCTTTCAAGTTCTTCAAAGATAGAAGTTCCTGCGTCTCTTTCTCAAAAAATGACGTTATCGAATGGCCTTGTTGATACATTCGTCTAGATCCATTGAAGCCAAGGGTATGATTGCCTTACCCTAAGTGTCAAGAATTCGTCAAAAGTGTCCATATTTCGATAATTGGGCACTTTTTTCCTTTCTATTCCATCTTTATATTTAAAAAAAATAGTTAATAATGAACCATCGATAAAGGGTTTTACTTCTAAAAGAGTAAAACAAATCATACGGTTAATAATCGGAGGCCATTATGTCACAGCAAGCTTTAAGCATAACAAAAGAAGTTTTGGACTTAGCAAAGAAAGAATTTGATTTGGCAACTAAAAATCTGGATATGGCTGCCGAAGCATTCAACATCGCTCAGAATAAACGAGACCTATTAAGGCAGTACAGGCAAAGTTATATCGAACGTTTGGCAAATAATCTTGGCGCTAACGTTCAGCTCGATTCAAATAAGGATTTGATCGTTTATTTCAAGAAATTGGATCAAGCCATCATGGAGCAGCATGAAGCGGTTGAATCAACTCGTCAACAACTATCTATTCAGCACCAACTCTGGCAAGAAAGCCAAAGAAAGAAATTATCGCTGGAGGCTTTAGCCAAGGCTGCGAGCAGGAGTAAGTCCCATATTTAGGCAGCGGGTATGGTTGTTTTTGACCGGATTTAACTGCGACAGGGAATAGGTCATTAGGTCGATATCACAATTAAGCACCTTATTCCCTTTCTTTTCAGCACATGTTCAACACCTGAATTTTTCGATAATTGAAACATTGAATATTGAGTGATAGCGAGAAATAAAAATGGCACAAGATCCTAAAGAAGAGAAAGCTCCTGAAGAAGCCGCCCCCAAGTCAAACAAGAAGCTGATCATCATTATTGCTGGTGTTCTATTGCTTGCTTTGGCTGGTGGAGGCGCCGCATGGTATTTCATGGGAAATAAAGCTGGTCCTAAGAAGGAAGAGAAGCATGATGAGGCGCCCAAGCCTCCGGTTTTCGTCACGCTGGAAAGTTTTACCGTCAATTTGCAACCCGATCCGGATGAGAAATTCCTGCAGGTCGATCTGACTTTGAAAGTGGCTTCTCCGGAAGTGTCGGAACAGGTTAAGTTGAATATGCCAGAGATCCGTAATCGCATTCTATTGTTGTTAAGTAACAAGAAAGCTAGTGAGATCAATAATGTTGAGGGTAAGAAAACCCTTTCAGATGAGATAGTCAACCAGGTAAAACAACCCTTTAACAAGGGAGAGAAGCCATTAGAGGTATCCGGTGTTTTCTTCACGTCATTTGTGATTCAGTAAATAAGCGCATTAATCATGTCAGAATTTTTATCTCAAGACGAAGTTGATGCCCTGCTAAAGGGGGTAACGGGCGATCAAGACGACGATAAGTCTGAAGAGGATTCTTCCGGCGTTCGATCTTATAATCTTGCGACTCAAGAAAGAATTGTGCGTGGGCGGATGCCTACGCTTGAGATCATCAATGAACGTTTTGCCAGACTGATCAGAATCGAATTATTCAATTTTCTTCGTCGAACTGTTGAAGTGTCTGTCGGACCAGTCAGGGTTTCGAAATACAGTGATTTCATCAGGAACCTTGTCGTTCCAACCAACTTAAACCTGGTGCATATGCAACCCTTTCGTGGCACGGCATTGATGGTTTTTGATCCAACACTGGTTTTTCTGATTGTAGATAACCTGTTTGGTGGCGATGGTCGTTTTCATACCCGTATCGAAGGCAGAGACTTCACAGCGACCGAGCAGCGAATCATACAGCGTGTTCTGAATATCGTCTTTGATACCTATTCAAAAGCCTGGGAACCGGTTCATAAGGTTCAGTTTGAGTTCATTCGATCAGAAATGAATACGCAATTTGCAAACATTGCCACGCCGAACGAGGTGGTAGTTGCCATCACTTTCAATATCGAAATGGGTGCGGTAAGTGGCGAAATGCATTTCTGTTTCCCTTATTCGATGATTGAACCAATTCGAGATGTCCTAAGCTCACCGCTGCAAGGAGAAGTTCTCGGTGCTGACAAACGATGGGTAAGACTGATGACACAGCAGATTCAGGCTGCTGAAGTGGAAATGGTGGCAGATTTGGCAAAGACGAATACGCAATTGGGACAAATTCTCAATATGAAAGTCGGAGACGTTATCCCGCTTTCACTTGACGAGACGGTTCAGGCCAAAATTGACGGTGTTCCTGTAATGGAATGTAAATACGGAGTATTTAATGGGCAGTATGCGTTGCGTGTTGAAAAGCTGCTTCGTGCAAATGCAACTGAATATGTAAAAGGAGAACAAAATGGCGAATGATCCAGGAGAGCAAGTGCAAACTATAGAAGAAGACGATTGGGGAGCGGCGATGGCTGAACAAACTGCGGCGGAATCGAGTGCGGTGCAGGCCGCTGATGAACAGGCTGCTGTGTTCACAGAATTCTCTGGAAAGGGAAAATTAAGTCCAGAAACCCAAAATGACATAGACTTCATTCTGGATATCCCGGTTCAGCTTACCGTTGAGTTGGGACGTACCAAAATTGCGATTAAGAACCTGCTGCAACTGGCTCAGGGCTCGGTCGTTGAGCTTGATGGGATGGCTGGGGAACCCATGGATGTGTTAGTGAATGGCTGTTTGATTGCACAGGGTGAAGTGGTTGTCGTGAATGATAAGTTCGGGATTCGTTTGACTGACATTATTACACCGGCAGAACGAATTCGTAAGATCAACAGATAACGATACCAATGAAAACTATTCTGAAATCTAGTTGTATTCTCTTATCCATGGGTTACCAACTTGCCTTTGCCGACAGCAATACCGTTACGCCGGGGGGAAGTATCTTGAAAATGCTGATTGGATTAATAGTGGTATTGGGCGTCATGGCCTTGATCACATGGGGCTTAAAGCGCTTAATGCCTCATGGTATTGGAACCCAGTCAGTAGCCAAGGTGGTTGGTGGTGTCAGTGTCGGCACGCGTGAACGAGTGGTGGTGGTGGAAGTAGGAGATCGATGGCTGGTTGTTGGGGTAGCGCCAGGGCAGGTGACCAGCATAGCCAATCTTGAAATCAATTCAATACCTCAAGCCTTGTCGGCAGGCGGTACAGAGCAAAACATGACGAATGCTATTTCACCCATTACGACTTCATTCTCTCATTGGTTAAAGAAGTCGCTTGATAAAAAATCCGATACGGGTAGTAAGGTTCAATCGTCATGAATACACCTATGATAAAATTTAGGATTTCTGACAGGGTATTGTTTACAGGCCTATTCAGTCTTTTCTTACTCATTCCCTCTATTGCGCTAGCCGATAACGCAGGGTTGCAATTAATAAATGCCAATCCGGCAGCAGGTGGAGGGCAAAATTATTCGCTCAGCCTTCAAACGCTTATCCTCTTGACGTCATTGACCTTCTTGCCATCGGTTCTGCTCATGATGACAGGATTCACTCGAATCATCATAGTGTTGTCACTGCTAAGGCAAGCACTTGGCACGCAATCGGCTCCCCCTAATCAGGTGCTAGTCGGTTTGGCGATGTTCCTTACTTTCTTTGTTATGAGTCCGGTACTTGATAAGATCTACACCGATGCCTATCAACCGCTTTCCGAAAACAAGATAAGTATGCAAGAGGCACTGGACAAGGGTTCTTTACCTCTTAAAGCATTTATGATGAAACAAACAAGAGAAGGTGATCTTGCACTTTTCGTGAAAATGGCTCAAATCGATAAAATTGAGAAACCGGATGAGGTCCCTCTTAAAGTCCTTGTTCCTGCCTTTATGACCAGTGAGCTTAAAACTGCGTTTCAGATCGGATTTGCGATCTTTATACCATTCCTCATCATTGATATGGTCGTGGCAAGTGTCTTGATGGCAATGGGTATGATGATGGTCTCGCCATCAATCGTTGCGCTGCCTTTCAAACTGATGTTGTTCGTCCTGGTCGATGGATGGCAATTGCTGCTTGGTTCTTTAGTACAAAGTTTTTATTAAGGATAAGTGTTATGACACCAGAAAGCGTAATGGATTTAGCAAGTCATGCCATGCAAATCACTTTGATGGTATCCGCTCCGATTCTTCTGATCGTTCTGATAATCGGACTGGCTGTAAGCATTTTTCAGGCTGCCACCCAGATAAATGAGTCAACACTCTCATTTATTCCAAAATTAGTTGGAGTCTTTGCTGCATTGATTGTGGCTGGTCCATGGATGTTAGGGACAATGGTAGATTATATGCATCAGGTATTCACAAGCATCCCTGCCATGGCCAACTAAACCTTGACTGAAGCAATATCATGATTTCAGTTAGCAGCAGTATTCTGCAACATTGGGTCATCATTCTTTTATGGCCGCTCACAAGGGTATTGGGAGTGGTTGCAATCGCGCCTATACTGAGTCATTCTGCCATTCCCAATCAGATTAAGCTTGGATTTGGATTGGTGATCACGTTGATTATTATTCCAACATTACCTTCAATTCCAGATTTTGATGTATTTTCATTTCAAGGTTTGCTCGCACTGGTTCAGCAAATGATAATTGGACTCGCAATCGGTTTTAGCATGCGAATTGTTTTTTCAGCGGTGGAAATTGCAGGTCAACTAATTGGTATGACCATGGGTTTAGGTTTTGCATCCTTTTATGATCCGCAATCACAAGGACAGAGTACGGCGATCAGTCAATTTCTTCTATTAGTGGCGTCATTGGTATTTCTTAGCCTGGATGGTCACTTGCTAATCATCTCAGCCATAGCTGAAAGCTTTATGACGATGCCGATAGGTTCTCAAGCTACAGGTGTTGATGCCATGAAACTCGTTTCCTGGGGTGGGCAGATTTTTAGTTCGGGACTTTTACTCGCCTTGCCTGCAGTTGCGGCACTATTGATCACGAATATGGCTCTAGGTATTCTTACCAAGACCGCACCTCAATTGAATCTGTTTGGAATAGGTTTTCCTGTCACTCTTACGGTAGGCATTCTGATAATCGTCCTTACTTTGCCAGGCATGTTGAAGCCACTCGAGAACATGATCGAACAGGGGGTTCGGAATATGAACCAGGTCATGGTGCGCTAAACAGTTAAATATGTTGTTAAGCGCAATAACCAAGAATGATTAATTGATGTACTGAAATAATGAAAGGCTGGTTGTCTTTACAAAAGATTGTTGTGCCGCCTGCAAGATCGTATTTTGTTTAGATAAATCTGATGCTGCCTTAACAAGATCTGTATCCTGTAAATTTGACAGGGTAGTGGTATATTGTAAATCGCGGCTGGATCCGGCCGAATTCAGGGAGTCGATCTCGTTCAGTTTCGAACCCACTGCGGACCGTATAGTAAGAATGTTATCAACGGAAGTCTTCAGGTTTGTAGATGCAGTGGCAAGTCCTGATGTCAAGGCCGTTTTTGCGGCAGCGGTCGTAGCGGGCGTGTTAAGTAAATTTATTACATTGGTGAGCGTTGAAAATATATCGTTTCCATTTGCCTGAAACACATTGTTGCCAGCCGCACTTACCGTGATTTGTGTATTCGAATCTACCTGAATGGATTGCTCGTTGCTATCACCATTGTATGTTGCGCCAGAGGCGGTCGCCGTGAAGGGCTGGGTTTGAGTCTTGAAACCTGAAAATTGATAATTTCCATAGGCATCTTTGGAATTCGCTATTCCGATTAATTGTTGCAAAGACTGTGAAAGCGTTGTGGCAATCGAAGCACGATCAGTATCCGACAAGGTACCGTTTCCTGCACTTACCAATGAAGACTGTGCCGCTGTCATGATGTCCGAGATACTTGATAAAGTAGTATCAAGACCGTTAAGCTTATTTGTAGCAGCGGTCCTGTTGTCAGCGAATTTAGAATTGACGCTCTGGTTAAACGATACTTCCAATGCTGCCGATGCGGCTACAGGATCATCAGATGGACTTTGAATGCGTTTGCCACTTGATATCTCCTGTTGCAGTTTTGCTACGTCCGACTGCAAGTTGGTTATCTGTGTTGTTCCGTTCTGATATAGTGTATTGGTACTGATTCTCATGATAGATGACCCCTATTCCTGTTTTATTGACCAATGCTTAGTAATGTTGAGAATAGCTGACTTGCAATTTGCATCATTTTACCGGCAGCCTGATAGGCTTGCTGGTATTTCAAGAGATTACTTGCTTCTTCATCAAGATTCACCCCGGATTCTGATTGCTGAGCAGCATTAGCCTGATTCAGCATGGTTGTTTCTGCTGTTCCGGTTACTTGAAGTTCATTTGTCTTGTTAGCTACGTCACTGACCAACTGATTAAATACCGAATCGTAATTCATGGAATTGCCATTCATCGTATTTTTGCTCTGCAAGGCGGCCAACATCAGTGCGTTGGTATTATCTCCCGGTGCGGCTGCTGAGTTAGGAGCAATTGAGAACGTATCCCCATTGCCCGGGGTCCCACTCATTGTGAAACTGATTCCGGAAAAAGAATAACTGGCACCGGCAATGTAAGGAATGGTTGATCCCGCTGCGTAATTCGTAACTGTACTTCCATTTGTAACAGTAACCGGGGCGGCCGCAGGGAATCCAGAAAGAGTGGAACCTGCGCTATTGTAAGTGAGTGTGGTAGCCGAAGTAATAGGGCTTGAAGCATAACCGCTGGACAATGTCGTGCTACTGATGCTTCCTGAACCGGTATTCGTTGTTCCAGCAGCAGTAGCTACAGAGGAGCTGCCTGCGGCGATTTTGGAGATGTCTGTAATCGCCATCGAAATGGATGTCGCAGCATCGTAAGTAGGGCGAACGAGAAACTGATCGTTTGTAGCCATACTGCCTGACTGAAGGGAAATTGATACACCGTCGACAGTTTGAGGCAGGCTGCTGAAGGATTGCGTCGTGCCATCACTCACCTTAGTAATGTTGTAGTTTGTCCCGTCATATTTTACCTGGTAGTCGCTGCTCGTGAGTTTTGAGACATCCGTTATGGATGCCGTTATTACTGCGTTACCAGTATTGTTCGAACTTGCATTGACCTCTGGGTTAGGAACATTAAAGAAATTGGTGCCAGGATTACCATTGATGTCAGTTCCTTGCTGCTGTTGCTGATTAAAGGTTTGCGTCAGCCCGATTGCGATCTGGCCAAGCTGGTTCTGGATGCTGTCGAGCGAATTGTTCCTGAACTGCAGCAGTCCGCCGATAGCCCCTCCAGGCAGGCTATTGTCTCCTACGTTACTGACATTGGAGCCCTGAACATATGCAATTTCCAAGCGATTGGGATCGGTGGGAGAGCTTTGTGTGGTTAATCCAAAAGATTTATTTCCAACAACAAGAGGCAATCCATTTCCAACAAAAACATTGTAACTTCCATCACTTTGTTTGATAACGTTGGCTTGAATGACCGAATTTAATTTCGAAACCAGTAAATCGCGCTGATCTAACAAATCATTAGGGGGTGATGTATTGTCCGTTGCAACTGCTTTGCTTATGGAATCGTTTAACTTTGCTATTTGGCTGGCATAAGAGGTGGCTAAAGCAGCGTTATTAGAAAGTTGCGTGTTAACACCTTCTCTCAGTTGATTGATATTGCTTCCGATGCTTTGGAAACGATCCACCAGCGATTGTCCTGAAGAAAGAACTGCTTGTCTTGTCGCGCTATCGCCTGGTGAAGCAGACAGGTTGTTAAGGTTATTGAAGAAGCTTTGCATAGCAGGAGAGAGACCCGCATTTGTGTCTGATAACATATTGTCAATCTGAGAAATCTGGGATGCATAAGTGTTCGTTGCGGTACTCGCAGATTGAGCGGAGTTTGCCTGTTGAGCCAGAAATTGATTATAAACACGACTAACTGTAGAAATTTGAACGCCTTGCCCAAGGTAGCCGTATCCAAAATTCTGTGCCTTGGCAGGTGCCTGAATTACAACCTCACGCGAATATCCATCCGTGGAGGCATTTGCGATGTTATTGCCAGTCACGCTGATGCCTACCTGTGCGGCAGCAAGAGCGCTTTGGCCAATACTAAGTATATTCGTAGACATGATAGGTACTCTTATGGTTTCTAATGACCATTGTCGGCATAAAAAATGAAAACTTTAGGAATTTTTTTATCAAGGCCATTTCCTCAAGTTATTTTCTGGATGACGTTCATTAGTTTATTTGAATAATTCGGGTCAGTTGCATACCCGGCAGTTTGAATTGCTTTTGCGTAACCACTTGGATCGTCCAGATTGGCCATCACTTTTTGATATCTCGAATTATTTTGCATAAGGTTGGCAAAATCCTTGAAAGAATCTTTATAGGAGTCGTAAGCCCTGAACTTTTCAATTTTGGTTTGTTTGACTCCATTGATATATTCCGTGGTGGTAGCTTCTACCACCTTACCCTTCCAGTTCTTATTCGCTTTTATTCCAAAAAGGTTATGGCTCTTTGTACCATCTGAACCCTTGATTTCATGCTTGCCCCAGCCGCTCTCTAAAGCAGCTTGTCCCATCATGAATTGAGCAGGGATTCCTGTTTCACGACTTGCAGCCTCAGCATGAGGGCCCATGATGCTTTGAAATGATGCGGCAGAGTATCCGGATGATTTTGCATTGTTCGTAATGGGAGACGTGGATGTATTATCAATCTTTTGGGATGACGGATTGTTTGAATTTGAAGACGAATCAGGATGTTGTAAATTAGAATCACTCACTTTGATGTTGCTAATTTTGCTAAGTTGTCGTGTGAGGACTTCTGATAACCCCAGCCCTTTAGATGACAGGTTGCTGCTTAGCTGCTGATCGAGCATGGAAGTAAAGGATTTGGTTTGTTCGTTCTCGAAAGGGCTATCCTGACTAGTCGCGTCTCGCATGCTTTTAAGCATCATATTCATAAAGATAGCTTCAAATTGCTTAGCGACTCCCTTTATTGCTTCAGGCGAGTTATCTTTTGCAGAAAGCTTAAGGTCATTCAGGCCATTTGCATCAATGGCAAGTTTACCGTTTAAATCTGCCGAACTGATCATGGTAAGTACCTCATACTTATATGATTTCCAAATCTGCGTGAAGTGATCCTGCCGCTTTCATGGCCTGAAGAATCGCGACAAGGTCCTGAGGTGTGGCACCGATTGCGTTCAGGGCCTTTATGACTTCTGACAAGGAAGCGCCGGCTGGCAAATTCAGTACTTTTCCAGGCTCTTTGTTTATTTCGATTTGAGACCTGGCCGTTGCAACGGTCTGCCCGCTTGATAATGCACCGGGTTGACTTATTACCGGTGCGGTATTTATCACAACTGAGAGATTGCCGTGCGATACCGCGCAATTATCCAATGTCACGGCTTGATTCATAACAACCGACCCTGTCCTTGCATTGAGGATGATTTTAGCTGCGGATTCCGATGGATTGACGGTTATGGATTCAAGTGCGGCGAGAAAAGCAACCCGATTGCTATTTGCGGGTGGGATAACGTTGATTACCCGCCCATCTTGGGCTGCGGCAGTGTTCATTCCGAATTTACGGTTAATTGCATCTGCTACAAGGCTTGCCGTTGAGAAGTCAGCATCTTTGAGTTCCACATTCACCACATTGTTCTGATTGATGGAATTCGGGAGCGAGCGTTCGACCGTCGCTCCGGCAGAAATACGTCCAACACTCAAATGATTGATTTGAGTTTGGCTTCCGTTGGCCGAAGCCCCAACCCCTCCGACGACAAGGTTACCTTGGGACATGGCGTAGATCTGTCCATCGGCCCCTTTTAAAGGGGTCATCAGTAAGGTCCCGCCTCGAAGACTTTTGGCGTTTCCCATTGATGAAACCGTAACATCCAGGGTCTGGCCTGGCTGCGCAAAGGGCGGCAAATTGCTTGTGACCATGACAGCAGCCACGTTCTTAAGTTGCAGCGTTGTGCCGGCTGGAAGATTAACGCCCATTTGCTGCATCATCGAGATGATGCTTTGAACAGTGAATGGCGTTTGTGTCGTCTGGTCTCCTGTACCATCCAGACCGACTACAATCCCGTAGCCAATCAGTTGATTGTCGCGCACCCCTTGAATGTTTGCCAGGTCTTTAAGGCGTTCGGCAAAAGCGTAATGCGAATTTAGAATTGCATTCAAGATGATCAGTAAGATAGTAACTTTCCTGATTTTCCCGAATGATCCAGTCTCGTTTTCTTGGCCTGTTTTCATGGCATCCATCATTATAAAGGGGCAAGGCTCAGGAAGAACCGGGTTACGATAGAAGCGACTTCCGATGCATCTATTGTGCTATTTGTCCTGTATTCGAGCCTGACATCCGCTACCTGTGTTGAAGATACGTTATTTCCTGCTGTAACCGTGTCTGGATTGACAACGCCTGAAAACCTTACGAACTCGGTACCTTTATCTAGAGCGATCTGCTTTTCACCGCTTACCTGTAAATTCCCGTTTGGTAATACGTCAATTACGGTAGTGGTGATCGACCCGGTAAAGACATTGCTCGCATTAGCCGCAGAAGTGTCCTGATTTGAAAGGTCAGAGCTCCCGGTCATGGTTGCTTTTGGGGCTGCTTTATTGAATAGGGCGGAAATTGAACTATTCACCGATCCCTTTTTGGTTCCTGAACTGCCTCCGGCTTTTGTTGCGGATGTATTTTCAACCAAATTGACAGTAACAATGTCACCTACCATGCGAGGACGCCTATCTTCAAAAATAGGGCGGTAACCCGCGGAATTATAGATTGAACCGTTGTTCGCATTCATAGGCACACGAGGTTCTGGTTTGGCTGTCGTTGTTGTCTTGACAATGCTGGTGGGAGTAACAGCGCATCCTGATATCAATGAAAAGGCCAAAGTTAAAATCAGAGCTGCACATGATCGATGTGATTTCACTCTGTTCAATTTTAGGTTCTGGTTTGTATTCATTTGATTAAGCCATTTTAATTTATCATGCGTAATTGGTAGATTCGCAAACTACATCTGTGTGAGTTTCTGCAACATCTGGTCAGAAGTAGTAATCGACTTGCTGTTGATCTCATATGCACGCTGCGTTTGGATCATGTTAACGAGCTCTTCAACCACATTGACATTCGATGTTTCTACATAACCTTGAGAAAGCGTTCCTGCGCCATTTGTGCCAGGCGTGTTCGTGCTTGGGTTTCCCGAAGCGGCTGTTTCCACATAGAGATTGCCGCCCTTGGATTCCAAGCCGGCCGGGTTGATGAACGTGGCCACTTGCAATGTCCCAACTTGCGTTGCCGCACTTGATCCGGCGGTTGTAATGGTTACAGTGCCATCCTGTCCAATAGTAAGACTTTGTGCCTTGGCAGGAATCGTGATGGCGGGCTGAACAGGAAATCCGCTCGAATTGACCAATTGCCCCGTGCTGTCTACCTGAAAGGAACCGTCTCGCGTATAGGCGGTTGTTCCATCTGGAAGCAAGACCTGGAAGAATCCGGAACCTTGAATCGCCACATCCTTGTCATTTCCCGTTTGTTGGAGATTGCCCTGAGTGAATATCCTTTCAGTTGCTACAGGTTTAACACCCGTACCTAGTTGGAGGCCAGATGGTAGTTGAGTTTGTTGCGATGACTGAGCCCCGGGCTGGCGGATGTTCTGATACAGCAAATCCTCAAAAACTGCTCTTGATTGCTTGAAACCGTTGGTGCTGACGTTTGCCAAGTTGTTGGATATAACATCCATTTGGGTCTGCTGGGCATCAAGTCCAGTTTTTGAAATCCATAATGAGCGAATCATTTTTTTCCTCTCAATCAGCTGATCGTGCTGATCCGTTTAAGTTAATCCTAGTTTACTGCAGTCAAGCCTATGTCAAACTGAAGAGTTGACTGGCTTTATCCGCGTTATTCTGAGCTGTCTGTAAAAGTTTCATTTGGGTATCGAATTGCCTTGCGAGACTGATCATGTTGACCATCGCATCGACCACGTTCACATTGCTACCCTCTATCGCGCCGCTTACAATGCTGACATTAGGGTCTGCATCCGGAGTCGTGCCATCTTTAGTCTGGAAAAGCCCTGATTCACTTCGTACCAGATTGTTTTCATCTGGATTGACCAGTTTCAGCCTTCCTAAAATATTTGAGGGTCCTGGAAGGGTGGTGTTGTTCACAGAGGAAATTGTCCCGTCTTTTGCGATGGTAATCGTCACATCGGGAGGAATGCTGATTGGACCGCCGTCTCCCATGACGGTAAGGCCGCTCGCAGTTTGCAATACCCCGTTCTCGCTAATCTTTAGCGACCCGTTCCGGGTATACCCTTCCGATCCGTCTGGTTTCTGAACGACAAGAAATCCCTGATTCTGTATGGCGACATCAAGGTCCCGACCGGTTTGTTGAATGGGACCGGGACTAAAATCGGTCCCAATTGTAGAATCTACGACGAATGCCCTTGTGGGGATTGCGCTGCCAAGAACAGGCACAGCTCTGAAAGAATCAATCTGAGCCTTGAAGCCTGTTGATGAAACGTTCGCAAGATTATGAGCATTCGTCGCCTGTTGATCGAGAATATGTTGTGCGCCTGACATGGCGGTGTATATCATACGATCCATAATGATTCCTTTTAGCTTTTATCCATTAAAAACATTAGCGAAGGCTCACAAGAGTCTGCAGTACCTGATCCTCAGTCTTGATTGTCTGCGCATTTGCCTGGTACACACGCTGTGCCGTTATCATGTTGACAAGTTCAGCTGTGAGATCGACATTCGAATCTTCAGTCGCGGAAGCCTGCAAAACGCCAAGACTGCTGGTGCCGGGTGTTCCCACTAATGGTGCGCCAGAAACTGCAGTTTCTGCCCAGGCATTATTTCCAAGAGAGGACAATCCATTCGGATTCACAAAGTTTGCAAGGGCTACCTGACCGAGTTTCAGGGATTGGCCGTTAGAATAGCTCCCTAAAATGGTTCCATCGCTTCCAGTTGAGAAGCTTGATAATTTCCCAGATGTGTATCCATCCTGCGTGATGCTGTTTACACTGAACGTGGAACCAAATTGTGTGCTTCCAGACAGGTCCATTTTTACAGCAAGCGGCGAAGTGGCGCCTGTGCTTACCGGAATGCTGATCGTTGGTGTGGCTGGGTTGATCGTCGGGCTCGTTCCCGTACCTGAAAACGTTAAGGTGGCATTAGGTGCAGGCAAGGTCGTTGTCGACGTTCCATCTGCCGTTGAGAAAACATCCCATGTTCCAGCTCCCGTTTTTACAAAGAAACTTTCGAGAGTGTGCGAGTTGCCAAGACTGTCATAGACTGTAACCGAAGTGGAGTTGTTGTATGTGGTTGGGTCGGTTGGAGAAAACCCTGCCGCTGTTAATGCGGTATTGGTCGAATCGAGGTTGATCTGCGCAGTTACCTTGGTGGTCGCGTTGGGACTAAGGTCAGCCGTGTTTATCTTAAGGTCAACCGGACTCCCGGTTGATAAGACGCCATTGGTGGCAGAAAATCCGGTCAGGCGCTTACCCTGTGCATCAACAATATAACCGCTTTTATCCAGTTCAAACTGACCGTTTCGACTGTAACTGATCGCACCGTTGTCATCCATCCGGAAAAACCCGCCTCCATTAATAGCGGTGTCCATCGTATTTGATGAAGCGGTTATGTTCCCTTGAGTAAACTGTTGCTGAACGCTGGATATTTTTGTACCGATTCCGATTTGAGATGCACCTCCGCCACTCAGCGAATTTGCAAATACATCAGCAAACTCAGCTCGCGATCCTTTGAATCCAACAGTACTGGCGTTCGAAACGTTGTTTCCAATTACCTCTAGGTTCTTTGAGGCGGCATTTAAACCGCTAAGTGCTTGTTCAAAACTCATGATGTGCTCCTGACTGGTTTTAAATTAATAGATTTGTTGAACTTGACTGGTCGTCGTTGTGCCAAGCGAACTTAAATTGAGCGTGACGCCGGTTGCGCTGCTGGATATGCTCTTGACCTGATCCATCGCCAGTGGTGATGCAGTCACTGCCTGGCCATTGTTTGTAGCCGTGACGCTGAACGTGTACTGTCCATCGGGAGCTTGAGTGCCATCATCTTTCACCCCATCCCAGGATGAAGGGACGACGCCTGCTTTCTCAGCCCCGAGTGAAATTGTCCGAACTGCTGCACCTGAACTGTCTGAAATAGTCACAGTGACGTTACTTGCGCTGGATCCCATATTGATACCAAAACTGCCTGATCCTCCTGAAAGACTTAACTTGTCGCCGTTGATCAGAACCGAGTGTCCAATCAGATTCGAGGCTTGGTAGGTTTGATCGCTTTGGAAGTTGGATAGCAGGGAGTTAACAGTCGTATTCAACTGACTGATCCCGCTAACCGTGGATAGTTGTGCCATTTGAGACGTTACTTGGGAGTTATCCATAGGATTTAAGGGATCCTGATTTTTCATTTGAGTGACGAGTAATGTTAAAAACCTGTTCTGGATGTCAGATGCACTTCCTGAAGTTGAAGAACTGGTTGAACTTCCTGTCCCATTCATTGTTGCAAGCAAGGATGAAGAGACGCTGTTATTGTTTTGGACGGATGTTGTCATGGTTGATTCCTTCAAGTTGGATTTCTATTGGTTATTGCTGGCCGATTGTTAATGTTTTCAATAACATTGATTTAGCAGCATTCATTGTTTCTACGTTGTTCTGATAGGATCGTGATGCTGAGATCATGTTTACCATCTCCTCGGTGACATTGACGTTCGGCATGGTCACGTTACCTTTTTCATCTGCCGCAGGGTTATGTGGTTCATAAACTACCTTAGGTGGGGAAGGATCTTCGATCACACGATCGACCTTGACAGCACTTACATCCTGCGAGCCACTTGGTATGGCGCTGAAAACAACCTGCTTCGCTTTGTAAAGTTTGCCGTTAGCACTTGTCGTACTGTCTGCGTTTGCCAGATTGCTGGCTACTGCATTTAAGCGTTGAGACTGAGCACTCATTGCAGAACCAGAAATTGTAAATACATTAAAAAGTGACATAAGAGTCTCCTAAACTAAAGTTTGATGCAGTGCATACCTTGATTAACTTTGAAGCGCGGTTATCATATTTTTTATTTGGCCGTTAATCATCGTAAGACTGGCCTCATAGCGGATGGCGTTATCAGAAAACTGATTACGTTCCACATCCATATCAACCGTATTTCCATCGACACTTCCCTGAATGATAGGTCGGTATAATGGGCTTTCGTTTGAACTGGATGGGTTGCTTGCGGAATAAGTCACGCCATCGAGATGCCCCGCATCCGTTTTTTCAGGAACAACCGCTTGTACCGATGATGGTGCTTCTGGACTACTGGATAATGCTTTTTTCATCACAGATGCAAAATCTATATCTCTTGCTTTGTAATTCGGTGTGTCTGCATTAGCGATATTTGCGGCTATTAATTCCTGACGTTGGCCGCGAACTCTTAAAGCGGTCTGTTGGAAGTTTAAGTCTGCATCAAGTTTGTCCAATATCATCTTTATCTCCGTTGGCTAAGTCTAAAGTTAAGACTTTTTCTGCCGTTATTACACACGTAGACCAGTGTAAATCTCGAGAGCTTCTTTCAAATTCAAAATAAGAGAGGGAAAATCCGTCCTTTTCTCTGAAATGTAAAATATTTTTAACCGTAGAATTAGAACTATCCACTAATCACCCAACAGGTGCTTGTATGAACAACTTCTTTTTGAAGAATAAAGATGTTTGGCTTGTGCTGATCGCCAGCCTTCTTAGCGGATTATTCTCGGTTCCTGCTGCAAGAGCCGATGCATTCCAGAATGTATCCGAGATAAAAAGAAAGATTGAGGATTTTCTAACAGTGCAAAGTGCAGGTTATCCAGGTAAGGTTGTCGTGACTGCAGGAAATATCGATGATCGTTTAAAACTTGCCTCTTGCCCTTCCATGGAAATATTCTTGCCTCAGGGTAGTCGTGCCTGGGGAAAAACAAGTGTTGGTGTGAGATGCCAATCACCCTCGCCATGGATAATTTACGTACAAGCTAGTGTCAACGTCTATGCCCAATATCTCGTTGCGGCTGTGCCATTGGCTCAAGGAACGTTAGTAACCAACGACGACCTGATTTTTGAAAAGGGCGACCTTACACAATTACCGCCAGGAATTTTCACAGACATGCAGCAAGCAGTAGGCCGTTCTGTAAGTGTCTCTATCATTGCAGGTACTGTTTTAAGGCAAGAGTTGCTGAAATTAACACCGGTCATACAACAAGGTCAAAATGTAACGTTGATTTCCTCTGGCAGCGGATTTAGTGTTTCTGCGGAAGGTCAGGCACTTTCAAAAGCTAACGAAGGCCAGATAGTTCAAGTCAAGGTTTTAAGCGGTCAGGTCGTGAGTGGTATTGCTAGAAACGGTGGCCAGGTTGAGGTTGTATTTTGAAAATAAGTTTCTTTTATTGTTTTGATACATTTAATGCTTACAAAGTACTAAAGTTCGCTTAAACTGTGACGATATGTGTATATGAATACCTATATAGTCAAGCTGGACATGAAGCGAAAGGGATATTAGTCATGAAAATTAACGATCCAATTAACAAATCCTTAGGGTTAAGTACTGAAAAGGTAGAATCGGCTACTGCCAAAAAAACGGATAAGACAAAATCGAATCCAGCCGCAGTTGAGAACGAAAACGTCACGCTCTCACCGATGGCATCCCAGATGCAAAACCTTGAGTCGAACGTTGCTTCAAGTAACGTGTTCGATGCAGATAAAGTTGAGGCAATTAAGTCTGCGATATCTAGCGGACAGTTTAAGGTCGACTCCGGAAAAGTGGCAGATGGATTGATTCAGTCGGTTAAAGATTTATTAACTAACAAGAAATAGCGAGTTTATTTATGAGTAATGTTATCTCTTTTGAACAGGATGCAAAACTTGCCAACGAGCTTCTGGATATCCTGTCACGCGAACAGACAAACCTGATTGCTGCCGATATCGACGCAATGGAGGTCTTGCTGGAAGAGAAGGGAATATTACTTAATCAAATAAATGAAACGATGCACAACCGTTATCAATCTTTAAAAAACAGCGGCTTTGATCCAAACGAAGAAGGAATGATGGAATGGATCAAACTCCAGGATAAGCCATCCGTCAGGCAGGCCTGGATTCTTTTTCAGAAAACCCTTACACAAGCCAAACAAATGAACCGGGTGAATGGTTTGCTGATCACTAAACATTTCAACAACAATCAGCAGAAGCTCAACTGGATTACTGGCAACTCGAATCCAGGTGTATATGGCTCTAATGGAAAAACGACCTCTCAGTCCTATTTGAGATCGGGTATATCCGCCTAGATTCCAATGTGTTTATTGAAATGGTCTGAATAATGACCGGCTTGAGACTTCCTTAAATGAATCATCCAATCAGGAATTTGACTTTGGGGCTTTTGAAGCTTTCTTAAAGAATTCGTAGATCCCGTCATCACTCATGCTTCTTGCAGAAGCAAGTTCACCGGCCTTGGTGATATACAAGACCGAACCTTCAGGACTAAGTATAGCTGCGCCAGGAATACCAACCTTAATGGGGTTGCCATAAGAATTGGCAATATCGATATTTCGATCAAAATTACCCACGTTAACTTTGACTATTTTGAATTCTTTGGATAATTTGACTGAATTCTTGCCAGTTTTGATGGCTGCACTGAGTGCTCTGCAGTCTTCACACCAGTTTGCACCAAACACGATTATAAGTGGAAGGTTCGTTGCCTTCGCTTCTGCCTGGGCTTGTTTAATTGCTGCTTTTGCATCTGCAGATTCATCATAAGGCAATTCTGAGGCAAAGACATTTATAAAGGCAAACAGTGTAAAAAGGAATATAAGTTTATTCATGGATGGTTTCATAAATTGAGTGTGGGTAGGTGCTCCATCCTAATTGACGTTTTGAATCAAGTCAATCAAGGGTAATCAAAAATAAGCATTCTGTCAGCCCGGGGACGATGGTCTAGACTTCCTTTCCTGCATGCATCCAGATGTCGTGAACCTGCGACCATTCAGGAGGTGTGACAGTACTGAACCCAATTGTCTTGCCTGTTGCAATCCTTTTAAATGCTCGCATTGCATTAAGGTGGGCGCCTGTAACCAGGAATTTTCGCATAGACGTTTCGTCATCCCAAATTGAGAGGGTGTGATGGACTCCATTTATCTGTCGAGTTTCGACTTGAATCAGGCCTGCAGACATTCTTGCCTGCTTAATGGATTGGATCGCCAACCAATAGAAACTTGGGAGATGGAAAATATTTCTGATGCGTAACCCAGTGATCGAGACATATACCGTTGGATGTTCGGGACTTTCGGCCGCAGGATCGATATGGGAAATTTCCTTGCCTGATTTTGTCATAAAAAATGTTTCCGAAAATTTGTTTAATGTCTCGCAGCCGCTTTAATCTCTTGATGGACTTTGCTATTCTTAATAATGAGTGAAAGCAATTTGGATGATACAGTTTATTTTTTGACCGAGAATATTGGACCTGATGCATTATTTCTTATTTATCTTGGCCGTAGTTATGATAACGGTTTCCATTTTGATGATTAGTCGTCGGTTTAAAGTTTTGCTTTCTGGCGGAAGCGCTATTGGTCATATTATAGGGCATCAGAAAAGAAATGGGGACGACTCCGTTTCGTATCACCCGATTTTCGCTTTTTCTGATCACAAAGGCATTCAGCATGAAATTACAGCCAACTCAGGTTGGAGTTCAATTTCCCAACCGGTCGGAACCAAAGTAAAGATCATTTACCTTCGAAATAACCCGGAATTTGCTTTCATAGACAGCTTTTACCATCTTTGGTTTTGGCCATTCCTTTTATTTGTATTTGCTCTTATCCTGCTCTTAACAGTCTGGTTGCCAAATTCATGCCTCAATGCATACGACAAGAAAGATTGCAGTGTGCCTGTCTCTCAGCTATAGCTAAATAATTCTGGAAAGCGATTTCTAATGCATATGAAGTTGTTGATCAATGCTTCGAATGTGAAACGTCTATGATTATGGAAATACAATCGTAATAATTGTCCGTTACATTATATTAAATAACATGGGTTAAATATTGTGAAGGTCAAATTCATTAGTATTGGATGTTAATTGGATAAGATCGCTGCCAGTCCGCTTTTTTTTCATTATCGGCTGTGAACCGGATGGAAATAACCCGACTTTTGATCAATAAGGGCAGGGATGGATTGGTTCTTCATTCAATCTATAAAGCTTTTGAATTGTACCCTCGGAGCAATTCGCTACAGTATGTTCAAGTGCAGCTAAAACGGATCGTCCAGTCCATCTCGCTTCAAAACTTCGTTTTCACTAGGATGTCGATGATCCTGCCAAGACCACCGGGACGGATGAGGAGATCGAAGCTGCCTTTACTAAAATCTACAGTATTCTGTGTTCCCGCATTGAGGCTTTTTTTGCATGACCGTTTGAAATACTAAAAATGGATGTTCCGGCACTTAAAAAAATGAAATGAAAATGATCGAAGAAATATTTCTTTAAGGGGATTTTAGATGACTGATAAAGTTTATAACGTTCTTTTTCTATGCACTGGAAATTCCGCAAGAAGCATCATGGCGGAGAAATTGCTTGAATTCTGGGGTAAGGGACACTTTAAGGCATTCAGTGCGGGAAGTAACCCAACAGGTAAGGTTAATCCTTTAGCGATCGATGTATTGAAATCCAAAGGACTGTCCATCGAGAACTTACGAAGCAAAAGTTGGGATGAATTTGCTCAGCCTGATGCACCTAAGCTTGATTTTGTTATCACTGTCTGTGATAACGCAAAAGGAGAGGTATGTCCAATCTGGCCTGGGCATCCCATGACAGCCCATTGGGGAGAAGAAGACCCTGCGGCGGTCGAGGGCTCCGACGAAAAAAAAATATGGGCATTTAGGCAAGTAGCAAATCATCTTGAGAATCGGATAAAGATATTTACAAGTTTACGTTTCGATGCGCTTGATAAACTGTATATAAAACAGGAAATCGATTCGATTGCTCATATTTAATTTTTCGCATTGATTGGATGAATCTGAAACTGGCTGGTTCTGGTCGATATCCTCGGAATGCCAATCGATAAGAAACGTTTAATCGAAGTCAGATACTAGGGTGAAATTTCCGAGGCCGAATATTCCTGATTTCTAGTTTCATAAAGTATCATGATCGATACTCTTCGGTTTCTAGCCCTGCCTTCGGGTGTGTCATTATCACTTATGGGCTGAGCCGATCCATAGCCAACCGCACTTAATCGATTCTCAGCTATTCCTGTTTCACTTAGCATTCTAACTACAGAACTCGCCCTTACAGCCGATAGTTCCCAATTTGAGAAGAATGAATCGGTATGGATTGGCGTGTTGTCGGTATGACCTTCAACTTGGATTAGGTGGTCACTGTCTTTGATTTGACCTGAAATCTCGGTGAGTATTTTTTCTGCATTCTCTGAAAGTTCTGCTGATCCGGTCGCGAATAGTAAATTGTCATTGATATCGATACGAATCCCTCTGTTATTCTGGATGACTTTAACCTTTCCCTGACTGACAAGGTTGGAAAGTTGCTGAGACAGGTTGATGCCAATCCGGATCATTGTCTCGTGTTGTCTTTTTAACTGTTCATTTCGTAATAGATTGAGCGGTAGGGGTTTGATAAGAGAAGGTTGCTGATTTCCGAGAATGTTCTTTTCTGAACTTATAGGCTCTAGTTTGCTCTTGCTTGTTTTGTCTTCGTTAAATGCGACACCAATAGCGGTGCTTAGCTGTTTATATTTTATCTGGTTGACTGAGGAGATGCCGTACATCACCACAAAGAATGCAAACAAAAGTGTGATGAAGTCTGCGTAGGACACAAGCCATCGATCATGGTTGTCACTTTCGTCTTCAAAGGGTTTTCTTCTGATCATAAAGTGGTCACAATAAATTTATATCAGATAGGCCAATAAACGTTCTTCGACAATGCGAGGATGATCTCCTCTGGCAATGGATACCCAGGCATTTAGAAGCATTTCGCGCCGCATAATTTCATGCTGAATTTGCGATTTTAGTTTATTGGAGACAGGAAGAAAAAAAAGGTTGGCTAATCCAACACCGTAAATCGTGGCAACAAACGCGACGGCTATCCCGCTTCCAAGCATCGCCGGGTCCGAGAGATTCTCCATGACATGAATCAGCCCCAAAACTGCGCCAATGATACCGATGGTTGGTGAATACCCGCCGGCAGATTCCCATATCTTAACGGCACTTCGTTGTTTTGCCTCAAAATAATACATGTCTATTGCACACACTTCCCTTAGTCTTTCTGGGGGCGTGCCATCAGCCATGAGCCTCAATCCTTTTTGAATGAATGGATCACTTTCATTTTCAATTAGGGATTCAAGCATAAAAACACCCTCTTTTCGGGCGATATGACTCCATGATGAAGCCTGGTGTGAGATTTCAATTCTGTCGTCGGTCGGAGTTTGGAATACTTGTTTCAGCATGGCAATCCCTGATATGAAATTTGAGAGCTTTGTCTGTAACAGCACGGCCCCAAATGTACCAAAGAATACGATGACGAACGCAGCGGGCTGCAAAAGGGAGCCAATATGGCCACCTTCCAATGCTTGCCCGAATAGAATTCCAATTAGGGCAAGAGCAATGCCGCTTAAACTGCTCCAGTCCATGATTGTTCTTTCATAAATGCACGAAGCCTGGCGATGGCTTGACTGTGTATTTGGCACACACGAGATTCAGTAACATTCATTACGGCCCCAATTTCTTTTAAGTTGAGTTCCTGCTCATAATAAAGCCCCATTAGTGTCTTTTCCCTGTCAGGTAAAGATTCAATTGCTTCAATAAGACAAGATCTAAAATCACCTTCCAATAATGCTCTTATTGGATCGCTCGTGTCATCTGTGATAAATCTGTCAAGGAAGTGATCCCCGGCTTCAGCATCATGAAAGTCCTCGTAGTAGAGAAGTTGGTGACCACCACAGTCACCAAGCATCTCATGGTAATCATTCAACGTGATCTTCAGATGTTTTGCAATTTCACCTTCTGAGGGTGGCCTTCCAAGTTTTTGTTCAAGCTGATTGATCGCTGTTTCAACATCACGCATATTTTTTCGTACGCTACGCGGCAGCCAGTCTACATTTCTTAATTCATCAAGCATCGAACCCCTTATACGTTGGGAGGCATACGTTTCGAACTGAGCACCATGTGAGTCTTCGTATTTGTTGACTGCATCCAGAAGGCCCATCATTCCAGCCTGAACCAAATCATCAACTTCAACACTCGGTGGAAGTTTTGCTTTTAGCTGGTAAGCGATTTTCTTAACGAGAGGGGCATGTTGTTGAAGAAGCAAGTCTCTCTGATTTGTTTTTCCGGTCACTGTATACATAGCATTTTCCTAAATAAATGATGCCTGTTTGATACTGTTTGAATGATTGTTCTTGTAATCAATTTTTTTTGCTATTTCTTTGAATGCCGATGACGCAATAGACATCGGAAATGCTTCAATTACGGCCCTTCCCAGTTTGCTTGCTCGACTTAAATGATCATCGGAAGGAATCGAGCCAATAAACTCCAGATCAATTTGCATGAATCGTTTTGATACCTGTGAAATGTTTTTGAATACGGTTAGGGCCTGGTTACTTGATGCGCCATCGACAAGTATGCCAAACGGACGACTACCGATCTGACTGCAAATCTGTTTAATGAGCACATAGGCTTGCTTGATGGAATCTGCATCACGATTGAGCTGGATCACAATTTCGCTTTCATTCAATGAGGTCAATGGTAATAGATGATCCTTGTTCAATGTCGCATCGACTAATACCACTTCATATTCACTGGCTAATTTATTGAACACCTCATTAAGTCTGCTACCAAGATGGCTGTCTAGAGATGAATTTAGGTGACTATTATTCATAAGGTTGGTCACTGAGAATCCATGGCTGCTTCTTTTTATGGCGTTTTCAAGTGATGACCGACTCTTTGCAACATCAATCAGTGTCGGCAACGTGTCTACCTGGTAATCCAACACGGACTCACTCGGTGTATTCGATGCATGAACGATCAGTACGTCTCGGCCGTTAAGATGGATGGACGAAGCAAGATTGGTAAGCAATCTTGGTTGGTCTTTACGAGAATTGGCCGATATTACCGAAACCACTCGAGGTTTCGGTCCTGACATGATCCGTCTTAATCCAGCTGCTTGGTCTTCATGATAATTAAGCATGACTCATCTCCACGAAAGAAGGGGATTGGGTGGAATTAACCGTATTCCCCATGACGAAGGGAAGTTCTTCATCGCGGAATTTAAATGGACTGTTCTTCGAAGCGCCAAGCTTGAGAGCTTGCCTGATCAGGTAATCCTTGTTTGCTAGATGAATGTCCTCTGGAACGCGCTGACCATTGGCTACATAATAAAGTTTTAGTCTTTCCCTTATTATTACGTCTATCGTATTGCCTATCGTCGCTGCCTCGTCAAGTTTCGTGATGATGCAGCCGTCCAGGCCTCGTCCCTTGTATGCGTTTACCACGTCGACCAGCGTCTCTCCGGTATTCGTTGCATTCAGACACAATAATTTTTTTATGTTCCTGTTGGCATTGGTGAGCATTGAGATTTGTTCTGCCACCATCCTGTCCCTTTGGCTTACACCAACGGTATCAATGAGTATCGTATGCTTATTCTTAAGTTCATTAAGCGCTATTTTCAGATCAGCTTCATCTTTGACGGCATGGACCATCACCCCAAGTATCTTGCCGTAAATCCTTAGTTGCTCATGGCCGCCTATACGATAAGCATCTGTTGTGATAAGACCAAGGTTATTTGTGCCATGTTTCATGACATACCTTGCTGCCAGTTTGGCCGTTGTCGTGGTTTTTCCTACCCCAGTTGGCCCTATCAGTGCGAATACCCCACCTTTGTCTAAGACCTCGCCTTCAGTTTGAACCGTCGTGAGGTTTTTAGAAAGGATAGACTGCATCCATTTGATGCCTTCGTCTCCATTAAGATTCTTTGGGAGATTTTCAGCAATCTGTCTGGATAATGACGCACTGAATCCAGCTGATAACAAGGAACTGAGTACGATCGATTTTGCTGGATCACGTTGCTGGATATTGTTCCATGAGATTTCGGTCAACTGCGATTCAATCATGTTTCTCATCGTGCGAATTTCGCCAAGCATATCTGCAATTTGAGCATTAGGCTCTTGTTCGCCCTGACTGGACTTGATCGCTGGGCGAGCTTGATGATGATTGACATTATCAAAGATGAGATCTTCGTCATTGGCTTTTTGTGAATTTAACGTATTGATCATCTTGGATGGACGGTTTTCAACCTCATGATTGAGCGCATTATTCAAATCATTCGTTCTGATTATTTCGGGAGGCCTTGCGAATTCATGAGGTGTGTAAAAGCCTGTATCGGTCGACGATATCATTGAGTCCATATCTTCTTCACGAAACGCCATGATTTCGTTACCGCCGTTCACGGCTCGATTCGATAGAATGACTGCATCTTCGCCTAATGCGAGCCGGACCATGCTAAGGGCGTCTCTAGAGTTTTTTCCAAAAAATCTTCTGATATTCATGATTACGCTCCAATAAGGCTAGTTACACGTATGGTTTTACTATCTGGTAATTCTTCATGTGATAACACTTTAAGCTGTGGTACGACACGTCTTAAAAATTTTGATAATGCTGCTCGAAGCGGAGCAGCCACTAAAAGCACAGGAGTCATCCCCATTTGCTCCTGCTGCCTTGCAGCCATTTCAGTTTTTCTTGAGAGCGTTTCTGCAAGTCCTGGTTCGATCGCAGACCCCCCGCTGTTTGTGTTTTGGGTGGCTTGTAACAGCAGCCGTTCCAGATTGTTATCAAGAGTCATTACTGAAAGTTCGTTTCCATTTGGGAACAGTTGCTGAACGATTGCCCGGCCTAATCTTATCCTTACCTGAGCCGTTAGTTCATTTGCATCCTGCGTCTGAGATGCAAATTCGGAAAGTGTTTCTATGATGGTTCGCATATCACGAATGTGTACCCCTTCACTTAGCAGATTCTGAAGAACTTTCTGGATAGTGGACAAGGATAAAACTTTCGGAACGAGGTCTTCGACCAGTTTTGGTGATTCCTTACTTATATGATCCAGTAGTTGCTGGACTTCCTGGCGGCCCAGGAGATCGGAAGCATGTAAAGAAATCATATGGTTAATATGAGTCGCTATGACTGTACTTGCATCAACTACGGTATATCCCATGCTCTGAGCATGTTCTTTTGTTGCACTATCGATCCATACAGCTGGTAGACCGAATGCCGGATCCGTTGTCTTCATGCCTGGAAGCGTGCCAGCTACCATTCCGGGGTCGATTGCAAGCAATTGACCAAAATGGGATTCGCCCGAAGCAATCTCGACCCCCTTTAGCGAAATTCTGTAACCTGTCGGCTTTAATTCGAGGTTGTCTCGTATGTGTACGGTTGGAGCAAGAAATCCTACCTCTTGGGCAAATTTCTTTCTTAACCCTTTAATTCGTTTCAACAAGTCGCCACCTTGACCTTTGTCAACAAGAGGGATAAGACGATAACCAACCTCAAGTCCAACTACATCAACCGGAACGACATCGCTCCAGGTAGCTTCTTCAGGTTCAGTTACAACCTCAGGTTTGCTCTCTACTACTGGCTTGGCCGCTTCCATTTGCTGCTGATGGATGAAGTAGCCAGATGCACCAAGAACTGAAGCCAGTAATAGAAATGCGAAATGAGGCATGCCAGGAATTGCGCCCATCCCACCAATAATCCCTGCTGTCACAAAGATGACCTTTGGGTTAGAGAATAATTGGGTGACAAGTTGACCGCCAATATCTTCACTGTTTCCGACTCTCGATACGACCACGCCGGCGGCTACAGAAATGATAAGTGAGGGGATCTGGGCGACCAGGCCATCGCCGATTGCAAGCATGGTATAGTTTCTGACTGCATCAACGAATGCAAGATCGTGTTGGACCATGCCAACAATTAAGCCGCCTAATACATTGATGATGATCACTAATATCCCTGCAATGGCATCCCCGCGGACGTATTTACTCGCACCGTCCATGGCGCCATAAAATTCAGCTTCCTGACCAATCTCGGTCCTGCGTCTTCTTGCCTCATCCTCTCCGATAAGCCCAGCATTAAGATCAGCATCGATCGCCATTTGTTTTCCAGGCATGGCATCCAATGTGAATCGGGCACCCACTTCGGCGATGCGCCCCGCTCCTTTGGTAACCACGATGAAATTAATGATGGTTAATATAATGAATACAACGATACCTACAGTGTAATTTCCGCCAATAAGAAAATGTCCAAAAGCCTCGATCACTTTACCTGCGGCATCTGGACCAGTATGTCCTTCAGTAAGGACAACTCTTGTCGAAGCGACATTGAGCGACAGACGAAGCATGGTCGTTACAAGAAGTACCGTAGGGAATGCGATGAACTCCAGGGCTTTCTTTGTTTGTAATCCGATCAGCAATACCATGATCGACAGAGCAATGTTGAAGCTAAACAGGATGTCCAATGCAATCGCTGGAAGAGGCAAGATCATCATCGATAGCAACATGACGATAATGACCGGAGCCGCAGCATTGCGGTTGAAAATCCGATTCATCCATTGGGGAAGTGTGATTGGGTTCATACGAATACCTCAGCATCTTCAACTGGCTTTACAGGCAACAGGCTATGTGGATCCAACTCTTCTGGAACAGGCAGAGCAGAAGGCATCTTAGGTTCATATCCACCTTCTTTCTTGTACATGCGCATTTGGAAAACATAAGCTAAAACCTCGGCTACGGCTGAATAAAGTGCCTGAGGTATCTCACTGCCAAGCTCGGTATGGGCAAACAGCGCGCGTGCTAATTTAGGGGCTTCAAGAGTTGTGACATTATTCTCATTTGCAATTTCACGAATCTTCAAAGCAACCGCATCCGCTCCTTTTGCGACAACTACCGGAGCTCGCATTCCATCCTCTTTATACTTGATTGCTACGGCATAGTGAGTAGGGTTTGTTATAACCACGTCTGCTTTAGGGATTTCGGCCATCATTCTCCTTCTTGCCATCTCTCTTTGCTGTTGTCTAATTCTTCCTTTAATCTCAGGATTCCCATCGGATTCTTTTGATTCTTGACGAACTTCTTCCTTTGTCATTTTTAATTTTTCAGCGTAGTGATAAAGCTGATAAGGCACATCGATGGCTGCAATGACAACAAGAGCACTGACTATCGTTAAAAAACCAATGATCAGAATATGGGTGACCTCGGAAATTCCAGATTCGATTGGTCTACTTGACAGCCCAAGAATTGTTCCAATGTCTCCTGATACAACTACCCAGGCGACGATTCCAACCAGGACGGTTTTTGCGATGGATTTCAACAGTTCAACAAGAGACTGTTTTGAGAAAAGATTGCTAATTCCCTGCAGGGGGTTCATTCGACCAAATTTAGGCATGAGTGCTTTGCCGCTGATTACCCAGCCTCCAATAATGATTGGAGAACCGACTGCGACAAGAATGATTACGATGGCTAAAGGAGTAAAGGCCATCAATACAGACAATATGGAACTTGATACTTTCATAAGTAAAAAAACTGGATCAAAGGCAGCTTCCCGGCCAAAGCTTAAGCCTGAAGTCATGTTCGTCTTCAAAGAGTCGCTCAGATTACCGCCCAGCATCCACAACGTCAGTCCAGTGGCAAAAAGTACTGAGCATGTTGCCAGTTCCTTTGAACGGGGAACGTCACCTTCCTCACGCGCCTTCTCAAGGCGCTTGGGCGAGGCCGGTTCTGTTTTTTCCAAATCGCTATCTTCAGCCATTTCCAATTCCCTAATTAATAAATTCTGTCATTGCCGACAGATTCCTAATTGCACAGAGGTCATTATTAATCCTTAAAAGCGATTTGAATCTCGAGAATAAGAGGGTTAAAACTATCCTTTCTTACAATTTTGTACAGACTTAATAATTAAGAATCAGATT
>CAIPBJ010000100.1 GCA_903863255.1 uncultured Methylophilaceae bacterium | reverse complement strand
GGCCGGTTCAGCGCTTCTCAAAGACGAGCCGCTTGTAGCCAGGATTCTAAAAGCTGTTGTAGGTGCAGTCGATGTCCCTGTGACTTTAAAAATTCGTACTGGATGGGACAAGCAGAATCGTAACGCCGTTCAGGTTGCAAAAATGGCAGAAGATATTGGCATCAAGGCGTTGGCCATGCACGGTCGCACGCGTGCTTGTGCTTACTTAGGCGATGCAGAGTATGACACCATGGCTGAGGTAAAACAGTCCATTAATATCCCCTTGATTGCAAACGGCGATATCACAACCCCGGAAAAGGCAAAATTTGTTCTGGAGTACACGAAAGCCGATGCCGTTATGATTGGAAGGGCTGCTCAAGGCAGGCCATGGATATTCAGAGAAATTGGCCATTTTCTGGCTACAGGCCAACACTTACCCCCGCCCGAAGTGGCCGAAATACATCAAGTCATGCTGGAACATCTGCATGACTTATATAATTTCTACGGTGAAGTGACGGGTATGAGAATGGCAAGAAAGCATATCTCCTGGTATACAAAAGGTCTTAAAGACTCTGCTCTATTCAGACATAAGATAAACCAATTGCAAAGCATAGATGAACAGCTTGAGGAAATTGACGCTTTCTTTATTCATCAATCTTCGCAGTCTAGGCACCTGCAGTATGAAGATGATTCAGGCATGGCTCATGAAGAGGCGGAGGCTGCATAATGGATAAATGTGCGTTGGCTTTAGGCGTTCAAAAAGCGCTTGAGGAATATTTCAAGGATCTAAATGGTGAACAACCTCATGCCGTCTATGACATGGTCTTGCAGTGCGTGGAAAAGCCGCTCATTGAATACATTCTAAATATGGCTAAGGGTAACCAGAGTAAGGCATCGGAAATCCTGGGGCTGAACAGGAATACATTGAGAAAGAAAATTCAGCAGTACAATATTCAGTAGCTTCCTTTTTTAACTTTTTATCATCCTTACAAACATCATGGCAATTATCAAAAGAGCACTCATAAGTGTCTCCAATAAAGAAGGCATTCTGGAATTCGCGAAGAAATTGAGCGAATTTGGAGTAGAAATACTATCAACTGGAGGAACAGCAAAACTTTTCAGGGAAAATGGAATTCCGGTGATAGAAGTCAGCGATTACACCAAATTCCCTGAGATGTTAGACGGCCGTGTTAAAACACTGCATCCAAGAATTCATGGGGGGATACTCGGACGCAGGGACTTACCCGAGCATGTGGACGCCATGCTTGAGGCAGACATCAAGAACATTGATATGGTGGTGGTGAACCTCTACCCCTTTAAGGAAACCATCGCGAAGGAAAACTGTTCGCTTGAAGAAGCAATTGAGAATATCGATATAGGCGGCCCGACAATGGTCAGAGCAGCTGCGAAGAATTATCATCATGTTGCTATTGTGACTGACCCATCCGATTATGACGTCATCTTGCATGAAATGATATCGAGCCAAGGAGGGGTAGGTGCAGAAACACGATTGATGCTTGCTAAGAAAGCGTTTTCCCATACGGCCGAGTACGATGGCGCCATCAGCAATTACCTGACCGCAATTGGCCCAACAGGTGAAAAGCTCGATTTTCCGGACAAATTCAATTCCCAGCTAACTAAATTGATGGACTTGCGTTACGGAGAAAATCCGCATCAGAATGCAGCCTTCTATCGGGACGAAAAAATGCCCAAGGGCTCCCTTGCCAGTTTTGAGCAGATTCAAGGAAAGGAACTTTCGTTCAACAATATTGGTGATGCGGATGCAGCTTGGGAGTGTGTCAAAACTTTTACTGAACCAGCCTGCGTGATCGTAAAACATGCTAACCCTTGCGGTGTAGCAGTAAGTGATCGCTTACTTGAATCCTATCAGAAAGCCTTCAGCACCGACCCAACCTCAGCTTTTGGCGGAATCATCGCTTTTAATCGTGAAATAGATGAGGCGACTGCCGAAGCAGTTATTAAGCAGTTTGTCGAAGTTATCATCGCTCCCTCCATATCCGATGGGGCAGCCAAGGTTTTTGCCTCGAAATCAAATGTCAGGGTTCTTGTAGTTCCGCTTGGAAATGAAATGAATCCATTCGAATACAAACGAGTGGGTGGCGGCCTGCTTATCCAGACTCCAGACAACCTTAATCTGACCTTTGACCAGCTTAAAATCGTCACAGTAAAGCACCCTACCCCAAAACAACTCGATGACTTGCTATTTGCCTGGCGAGTAGCGAAGTTCGTGAAATCCAATGCAATC
This sequence comes from uncultured Methylophilaceae bacterium, assembly GCA_903863255.1. Taxonomy (GTDB): domain Bacteria; phylum Pseudomonadota; class Gammaproteobacteria; order Burkholderiales; family Methylophilaceae; genus CAIPBJ01. The sequence continues at coordinate 14,297 of CAIPBJ010000100.1, read as the reverse complement.
GTATTCTGTGCCAACAACATGACCCTAGGTATCGGGGCCGGCCAAATGAGCCGTGTAGACAGTTCAAAAATCGCAGCGATAAAGGCTCAAAATGCGGGATTGTCCCTTGAGGGTTCTGCCGTTGCATCTGATGCCTTTTTCCCATTCAGGGACGGTATAGACGTTCTGGCTAAAGCCGGCGCCAATTGTGTCATCCAGCCTGGCGGCAGCATAAGGGATGAAGAGGTCGTGGCTGCGGCAGATGAACATGGTATCGCCATGGTACTTACTGGCTTTCGCCACTTCCGACACTAACCTTAAAGGAAAACTATGAAGGTACTTGTTATAGGTGGCGGTGGAAGAGAGCACGCGCTTGCATGGAAAGTGGCACAAAACAAAAGAGTCAGTCGTGTGTTCGTGGCTCCGGGAAATGCAGGAACTGCTCTAAACCCGGACATGCTCAATGTTCCAATTACGGGAGTTGATGAACTAGTAAGTTTTGCAAAACAGGAAAAAATCGATCTCACGATTGTAGGGCCCGAAGCCAGTTTATCGCTAGGCATCGTGGATGCTTTCCGTAAAAACAACCTGAAGATTTTTGGTCCAACGAAAGCAGCCGCGCAATTGGAGAGCTCAAAAGACTTTGCCAAGGCCTTTATGTTCCGCCACCATATCCCCACTGCCAACTATGCCACTTTCACAAACGCAACCGATGCTCATGACTACGTTAGCAAGCATGGTGCGCCAATCGTCATAAAAGCTGACGGTTTGGCAGCAGGCAAAGGTGTTGTTGTGGCGATGGAAGAAAATGAAGCTCATGATGCGATAGACCATATGCTTTCAGATAATAGACTGGGAAACGCTGGGGCTCGAATTGTAGTAGAAGAGTATCTGGTTGGCGAAGAGGCAAGTTTTATTGTAATGGTGGACGGGAAAAACATATTGCCTTTAGCCACAAGTCAGGACCACAAACGCCTGCTAGACGGAGACCTTGGACCTAATACTGGGGGAATGGGTGCCTATTCACCGGCTCCGGTGGTCACACCGGAGATTCACGGAAAAGTGATGCGTGAAATAATGAAACCAACTGTAGCAGGAATGGCATCTGACGGGATTCCTTATACCGGTTTTCTTTATGCCGGGCTCATGATTGGCCCTGACGGATCAGTAAAGACTCTGGAATTCAATTGCAGAATGGGGGATCCCGAGACCCAACCTATTATGTTAAGGCTTAAGAGTGATCTTGTTGACCTGACTGAAGCTGCAATCGCAGGCAAACTTGACGAGGCAGAAGTTGATTGGGATAGACGCACCGCACTTGGTGTTGTCATGGCATCAGAGAACTATCCTGATAATCCCCGTTGCGGTGATTTGATCACCGGCCTTCCAAAGACCCCACATCAGGAGGATTTTAAAGATCTGCAGGTATTTCATGCGGGGACGACCTTAAAGGATGGACAGGTCCTTACAAGTGGCGGAAGGGTACTTTGTGTGACAGCTTTGGGAGAAACGGTGAAGTATGCCCAAGCTCTGGCATACAAAGCAGTAGAAGAAATAAAATTTAAAGGTGCACAGTATCGAAAGGATATTGGGCATCGAGCAATAAAAGGCTAAGACCTTGCCAGATGATCGGAGTTTACGACACTTTTTAAAGAATGGCGGGGTCATCGCCTATCCAACCGAATCAATTTTTGGTTTGGGATGTGACCCGAAATGTCGTTTGGGGGTAAAAAGGCTGCTTAAATTAAAAGGCAGGCCACAACACAAAGGGCTCATCCTTATATCCGATCAGTTATCTCGCTTGCAACCCTATATCGCTAAAATGAATCAAGCTCAGATTTCAACGATGGAAGCAGCATGGAATATCAAGACAAAACCCCATACTTGGATTGTTCCAAGGTCAAAAGACTGTCCAAAGTGGTTGACTGGACGTCATAATTCCGTTGCAATCAGGGTAACCTCCCATGCTTTAACAGCGAGATTATGCAAGAATTCAAGAATGGCTCTCGTGTCCACAAGTGCCAATCGAAATGGTTGTGTACCTGCTAAGACTGCTAGTGAAGTAAAACGACTTTTTGGAAGAAGCGTAATGGTTTTAAATGGTAGAACGGGTGGCGCATCAAAACCTTCAACGATACAGGATCTAATCAGCGGGAAAATTATTAGAAAGTAACATACATGTCTACACCAACAATTAATCCGACCCTTGTATTTGATTATCTGCAACAACTCCAAAACCGTATTGTTGAGGCTATTGAGCTAGTCGATGGTAAAACATTTCTTCATGATAGTTGGCAACGGCCAGAGGGTGGGGGCGGCACTTCATGCATGCTTGAGAACGGACAGGTATTTGAACGTGCCGGCGTAGGATTTTCTCATGTAATTGGTAACAAACTCCCGCCATCAGCAAGTGCAGCACATCCAGAGGCGGCCGGAAGGAGCTGGGAGGCTATGGGTGTCTCACTCGTATTCCATCCACGGAGCCCCTATATACCAACTGTTCATATGAATGTAAGGTTCTTCGTAGCCAAACCCACATCGCAATCCAAACAATTTAGCGTGGACAGGAACGAAACGGAAGAAAAGGAAATATGGTGGTTCGGCGGTGGAATGGATCTAACTCCCTATTATGGATTTGAGGAAGACGCGGTTCATTTCCACAGGACATGCCGAGATGCGCTTTTGCCTTTTGGTCAGGAACTCTATCCGAACTTTAAAAAATACTGTGACGATTACTTCTATCTCAAACACCGGAACGAGCCTCGCGGAGTGGGAGGGATTTTCTTCGACGACTTCAATCATCTTGGATTCGAAAATAGCTTCGGGATGCTATGTGCCGTAGGGGATGCTTTCCTTAACGCTTATCTTCCCATCGTTCAAAGACGAAAGGATATACCTTATGGAGAAAGGGAGAGAGACTTCCAGGAATATCGCCGTGGTCGTTATGTAGAATTCAATCTGGTCTATGACAGAGGCACTTTATTCGGCCTTCAATCAAACGGAAGAACCGAGTCGATACTGCTATCCATGCCGCCGGTTGTAAAATGGCGATACGACTGGAAACCTGAAGTTGGGTCACCTGAAGCAAAGCTCTATTCGGATTTTCTAATTAGTAAAGAATGGCTGATCTAATGATAATTGATCCAGCATCCCGTCAACATGCTCTCGATTTAATTAATTTTATAGATGCCAGCCCAAGCCCTTGGCAGGCAGTCGAATCCATGAGTGAACACTTACTTGGAAACGGTTTCGAATTATTAAGCGAATCGGATCAATGGAAACTTGAACCTGGTCACCGGTATTTTACGGTTCGGGGAGGTTCATCTCTTATAGCCTTTGTTCAAGGTCAGGACACAACAAAGAACAGGGGATTAAGAATAGTAGGCGCCCACACTGACTCACCTGGCCTCCGTCTCAAACCCAAAGCTGCATTCAATAGCGATTCAATGATACGAATAGGTGTTGAGGTCTATGGTAGTCCAATTCTTGCCACATTTACTGATCGTGACCTTAGTTTGGCAGGACGTGTAAATATTAGAAGCGTTACCGGTTTTGATACAAAACTTCTGAAAATCGAAAGTCCCCTTTTGAGATTGCCGAATCTTGCGATACACATGAATCGAGAAGTAAATGAAAAGGGATTGAAGCTTAATCGGCAAATTGAACTCCCTTTGATTCTTGGCGCAACGGAAGAACATGACGCAAATACCTACTTCTTGAGTCTGATAGCAAACCATCTAAATATAGAGCCAAAAGAAATCATTACGTTCGATCTCAATGTCTACGATACCCAGAAAGGTATATTGTGGGGAGCAAACGAGGAGTACGTTGCAAACAGTCAACTCGACAATCTGGCCTCCTGTCACGCAGCACTCAATGCTTTGGTCGCTTGTGAAAATCCAGATTCTACTTGCTTATGCGCATTCTTCGACCATGAAGAGGTAGGTAGTGACAGTGCCCTTGGGGCAAACGGCAGTTTTCTAACCGATATAATTCAACGAATTGGGATCAGCAATAAGCTTGATGAACAATCAAGACTTTGTTCATTGTCCAGAAGTTTCTTTATTAGCGCCGACATGGCCCATGCTTACAATCCTAACTTCCCTTCTGCCTATGAACCTTGCCATCATGCGCTTATAAACAATGGTCCAGTGATTAAAACCAATGTGAATCAGCGCTATTCCACCTCATCTGATACTGCTGCACATTTTATTCAACTATGCGAAATATCGGACGTTCCTTTTCAGCAATATGCCCATCGATCCGACCTTGGGTGCGGAAGCACTATAGGCCCGATCATCGCAGCCAGACTTGGGGTGCCCAGTGTTGATGTCGGTTCCGCGATGTGGGCCATGCATAGCCTAAGGGAAAGTGCCGGAGTGCTTGATCATAGTTTTATGATCAAAGTAATGAAAACGCACTTTACCCAATAGCCTGTTCCCCCAATCGTGGTATAAATCGTGCATAATCCTTCAATAGGTCTATGCGATACAGAATACGTTTCTTGAAAATACGATACGGGGGAAAATAATTTGTTTAATTCACTTTTTCGCACTAAATCCATCGAAGAAAAAAATGACAGTGGCCTAAAAAAGTGCCTAAGTGCTCTAGACCTCACGCTCTTGGGAGTGGGCGCTATCATAGGAACGGGTATTTTCGTTTTGACAGGAATAGCCGCAGCTAATCAAGCCGGCCCCGCTGTTGTTCTATCGTTTGTCTTCTCAGGAATTGCTTGCGCCTTTGCAGCTCTTGCTTATGCTGAACTAGCAGCAGCCGTTGGAGGTTGCGGCAGCGCGTACGGATATAGTTATGTTGCGTTCGGAGAGATTGTTGCATGGACGATTGGCTGGATTCTCCTCCTCGAATACAGCGTGTCTGTGGCCGCCGTTGCCAATGGATGGTCAGGTTATTTCAGTAATGCGCTTTCAGCAATTGGTCTTGCACTTCCTGAGTCGCTTACCAAATCGCCTGAACTTGGCGGGATCATCAACCTGCCCGCCTCAGCTATCATCATCCTATTGATGGGAATGCTCATAAAAGGTGCGAAACAAAGTGCGCACCTGAATACAGCCATGGTCTGTATCAAGTTGATGGCCATCATCATCTTTGTAAGTGTTGCTGCATTCAATGTTCACCCTGCAAACTGGCATCCATTTATGCCATTTGGATGGTTCCAGACATTACCCGGAGGAAAGACCGTAGGCGTTCTAGCCGGCGCATCGCTTGTCTTCTTTGCTTATGTGGGATTCGACGCGGTTTCGACAGCCGTTGAAGAAGCTAAGGATCCGCAACGTGATATTCCAATTGGCATCATTGCTTCGCTTGGATTTTGTACCGTCATTTATATCGTGGTGGCAGGGCTTCTTACGGGAATCGTACCATACAACACGTTGGGCGTCCCATCTCCAGTGGCCTTTGCACTTCAATCGATAGGTTATAAATGGGCTTCTGCTCTTGTTTCCACAGGCGTCATCGCTGGACTGACAACTGTGATGCTGGTCCTATATTATGGATTGACTCGAATCATATTGGCGATGAGTCGTGACGGCCTCATCAGTCCGTTCCTCTCTCAAGTCAATACGAAAACACACACCCCTGTCCGTGTCATCGTCATAACGGGATTGATCATGTCAACCGCTGCTGGACTCGTTCCACTTGGGGCACTTGCGGAATTGGTCAACATCGGCACACTGGCCGCCTTTGTTCTGGTATGCCTTGGAGTAATTGTTTTAAGAAGGAAACACCCGGATTTGTATCGTCCGTTCAAAAATCCGTTCAGCCCACTTTTCCCTCTGCTTGGCATGGCTTCATGTGGCGCACTGATGGGATTCCTTCCTCACCAGACTTGGACTCGCTTCTTGTTATGGCTATGTCTGGGAATAATCATTTATTTCACTTACTCGATCAATCACAGCAAGTTAAATAGATGAGAAATGCAGATTTAACCTATCTTAAGCCTTTGGGCGAACTTTTGACTTAAATTCACGTTATAAAAGCAATTAAGTTTTTGCAAATAACCATACTATGATCAAATAAATTATTAGTAGATTATTAAAAAAAAATTGTACCTTTATAAACGATGTGATATAAAAATGTTAATTATCAAAATAATCATAAGGTTTTATTATAAACCTGACATATTACTGTGATAATTTGTTTGTTAGCATTGATTTATACCTAAAAATTAGATTTAAAAAATACGCTCAAAACTGGATAGAGGCAATATCATGGAACAAACATACGGATTATCAAATAATTTTAATCAAGTCGTTACGCGTTATGATCAAAGCCATGAAGTACTTTGGTCTTTTTTATCACAAAAGTCGACGATTCCTTGCTTTAACGTTGAGATAGTGAACGAATTAACTCAGCATAATTTGGAGATTGAAAAAACAGGGGGTATCTTAAGCAGCGGTGACGGATGTGTGCTAAACATCAGATATTCTGTTGCAGCATCTCTAACTCCCAATGTATTTAATCTTGGTGGGCAATTGATGCTGATTCGTGAACTCGCCAGAAACAGACAACGTGAAGCTTTAAAAGATTATGCTTTTAGATCCTTGAATGTACTGATACAAAGGACTTTCCGTTATAACATTCCATCATTAATTCTCATTAGCTTATTGCAAGGTCAAACTCTAGGAGCTGGCCTTGAGGCCGCATTGACAAGTGACGTCATCATCGCAGAACGTAAAACGATGATTGGATTTCCAGAGATTATGTTCAATCTTTTTCCGGGCATGGGAGCATATAGCCTTCTAGCCCGAAAAGTAGGTACGAAAGTTGCCGACGAAATGATACATGGTGGAAAAATTTATACTGCAGAAGAAGGCTTTAAATTAGGGTTAATTGATATTCTTGTTGATGATGAACAAGGCCAGAAAGCAGTTTACGACTGGATTGAGAAGAATAAGCGTCTTTCCAATGGTTATCTTGCTATTCAAAAAGCAAAAAACCGTTTCCACCCTATCACTAAGGAAGAATTAGAAGATATCGCATATATATGGCTAGATGCTGCACTCAAACTAAATGAACGCGATTTTAAAGTAATGGAACGCTTTATTCGTAGTCAAGACAAACTTTACGCACCACCCAAATCCATCCCTGATAACGTTATTGAGTTTCAGAAGTCAGCCTAATAAGTTTACCGAGCGTTGTACTAGAATGTTTATTTAAGGGTTATTCTTTAATCTTCACATCGATGCCATCTGGTATTTATGAAGATAATCCAGCAACTGTGGCTTGGATAGTTCAAATGTGATCTGAGCCTCTTTAACTAAATCCTTCACATAGTCAATATCGTCTGAAGGCTTGATGGCGTCAATCTTCTGGCAGATAATTACCATCTTATCAAGCCCTATGCTTGCAGCACTTCCAGCTATGGCGTGTCCCAAATGATTAAGGTTTGTGAAATCCTTCGCCTCAAGATAATTATCAAATATTTCCATTTTAGATTCTGTTTCGATAATAAATCCGTTAAGCATATTCTCAAAAAATCGATCATTCCTGTCGAGCTTTGTTAATTCATTTAATCTTGATTGATTAACCAACTGCTCATTGCTTCTAGATTCAACAATAATCTTTTTGGAATATGGAAGGATCTCTGCCATCTTAAAATTTCCGGAGGCATTGTTTCCGAGCTTGTTAATGGTCTCTAAGAGCAGAACCGAATCTAGCGGCTTCGTTAAATAAGCATCTGCACCGACTTCTTGAGCTAATTGTTTAGAATGTGTTGTGGCATCCGCACTTAAAATTATTGCCGGTATCCTGGGCTTGCCTAAGGAAAGCAAATTGTTAAGCTTGATAACTTCCAGACCGCTTACATTAGGCATATTGCAGTCCAGTATCATAAGGTCAAACTGATGCCGTTCCAACAGGTCCAATGCTTCATCCCCATCTTCAGCCAAGTGCACTTCGTGGCCATACTGCTCAAGCATTTTAGACAGTATGGTTCTATTTGTGAGATTATCGTCGGCAACTAGAAGTCTTAAAGCGCGTTTCTGAGAATTGCGATCATAATAATCCTGAAACGAAATAACACCGCTATTTTCTTTAATAAGGCTTATTTCTTCTTGGCTTTCAACCAAAGTTTGTTTTTCTAGTGGGATTTCAAACCAAAATTTGCTTCCTTCTCCAACCTTGCTTTCGACACCAATGAATCCTCCCATAAGGACGACAAGTTGTTTCGAAATTGTCGTTCCGAGCCCAGTGCCTCCATATCTGTATTTGATCGAAGAATCCGCCTGTGAGAAACTATCAAAAATGCTATTTAACGATTTCTCATGAATGCCTATCCCTGTGTCGATGATTTCAAACCTTAATTTAACTTTACTTTCTGTTTCTACTAAGGTGCTGATTTTCAATTTTACCGAACCTTTATCAGTAAATTTTATTGCATTACTAAGCAAATTGATTAGTACCTGCTTGATATGAAGAGGGTCGCTTCTCAAGTGCAAAGGTGCATCAGGATCTATTTCATAGGAAAGTTCAATTTTTTTCTGGTTACACTGATTTTTAAAGAGTCCAATAGTTTTATCGATAAGACTTTCCAGATTAAAATTTGCAGGATGTATTGTCATCTTGCCACTTTCGATTTTAGATAAATCTAGAACATTGTTAACTAGTTCAGCTAGAAGTTCAGAAGAGCTCTTCATGATTTCAAAAAGGCTCTTTTGTTCCTTATCTAAATTGGTTGTCGTCATGACATCGCATGCACCCACGATTCCATTGAGAGGAGTACGAATTTCGTGTGAAATATGCGAGAGAAACTGGCTTTTAGCCTGACTTGCAAGTTCAGCTCTATCGATCGCAAGTTTTAATTGTTGCAGCAGGTTTTGAGTATGCAAAGGAACGAGAAGCAAAGTCACCAAGAATCCATATACTATATGCATGTGCATATGCCAGAAATTGCTGAAATAAACAGCTATGCAGAATCCTAGAAGCCCAGCAACATGGGTACCCCTTAATAAAGCTTGTCCATAGCGCAATCCGTACCCAACAATTAGCCAGAGGTATATCCCAATCAGTATACCTCCTACTTCATTGGTAAGGTAAAAACCATAAGATGTTAGGGCAACATCCATGATCATGGATAACCACTGTCTCTTCTTGTTTGCTGCAGGATTTGCGATAATACTGGCAAAGAAAATTACTGATACAACCAGATACATCGAACAAGATTCTATGATTTTGTTTGAACCATTCGTGTAATTAAATAACCAATAAGCCAGAATCAAACCTGTAAAAATAACTCTATACAAGCCTTGCTCATATTCGTTATTTTTTTCGTCTGACTTCATTAAGGAATAAAACAACTTGTTCATATTTCTATTTGGCTCGGATAATAATTTCTGAAAAGGTGAGTTCATCATAAACTCATGCATTTTCACTTGCTAGAAATGAATGGAAAGGAGAAGGATTAGATGGCAAAAATTGTCACTTTGAAATTTGTGTATCATGTGCATGTTTTATCCAGTAACTGTTTCTACGATGAATAATCAAATTACATATAATAAGATTACACCTCCAATCGCAGCATGACGATTAGGCCGAATAGACTATTGGAAAATACTGCACTTAAGGGGAAAATCTCACTATCTTTGCTTGGGTTCGGAAAAACAAACCGCCTTCTAGCCAAGGCAGTTCAAATCAATTCTTAAACTGTTTAGACGATGACTAAAATAAATTTTAATGTGACCGAATCCTTGTCCAATCAAATTACGGATCGATTCTACGAATCCGAAATGCAGTTGTCGAACCAGGAATTCCAAGATTCAGTTACTGAGGCCATCTACGAGGCCTCTGACGAAGGTATTCTCTTGGTTGATGAAAACGGATCCATCACGTCACATAATCAGCGTTTTGCAACGATGTGGAATATTCCTCGCGAACTGCTTCGTGGAGTGATGCCTGGAACTGCTATTGGGGTAAATGACTCTTTGGTATTTTCATCTCTATTAGGACGAGTTAGGGAATCTCAACTCTTTCTCAAGAAAATTCGGACCCTATACGACAACCCTTTTTTGAACGATTTCTTTGAAATCGAGTTGCTTGATGGCAGAACCTTTGAATGTCGCTCCAGCATGCTAAAAAATAAAGAAGATAACTACCTTGGAAGAGTTTGGTTTTTCAGGGATATTTCCCGACAAAAGAATACAGAGAACGACTTAATTGCCTTGACTCGTCAAGACCCGCTAACGGGCGTAGCCAATAGAAGATATTTCTTTGAAAGATCAAATCAAGAATTTGCCCGAACACAACGTCACTCCAACACCTTGTCTATTCTTGAATTCGACATCGATTACTTCAAGGAAATCAATGATCAGTACGGTCATGCTGTCGGTGATGAAGTAATTATGGTTTTATGCGCTTGTGTTCAGAATTTATTAAGGGAAGCAGATTTCTTCGCCCGCATTGGTGGTGAGGAATTTGCGATTCTATTACCTGACACCAATTTGGAAGAGGCTACGAATCTTGCAGAAAGACTAAGAAAGTCAATTGAAGAATTCAAATTCATCAAGAATCATGATGAAATAAGGCACACCATCAGTATAGGCGTGGTTGAACTTAAGCCCAAAGATACTTGCATAAGCGATTGTTTGTTACGCGCTGACAATGCGATGTACCGTGCGAAGCAAAATGGAAGAAATCGAGTCGAAATAGGTGATTAGAGACCTTCTTGATGTTAACGAGACTTTCACCTTTCTCTAAATCAAGTTAACCCGATATGATTTGGACCGTCCTTGACGATAGCGGTTATTTAATCAAATCTTGCAAGCCTGCCAGGCTCATAATTTTCTCCTTTCACATAAGCACCCCGATGAACTCAACTTCAATATACTTGGGATGAATTGTCCATGCAATGCCCAGGATTCATCCCATCATTAAGAACCCGGTTCGGCAATATATTGTAAAAACATAGGATTTAACCGATGATGGTAGAGACTGACATACTTTTCAGATGAATTGGAGGATCCACAATGATTGATCTATTTATATTGGCCATCGTAATCGCACTAATTATCATTTTCATGGGCCTGAGGATTGCAAACCAATACCAAAGAGCCGTCGTTTTCCGACTAGGCAAACTCAAGGGTTTACGAGGCCCAGGGCTTTATTGGTTGATACCTTTTCTGGAGTGGCAGAAAACTGTGGATATGCGCACGATCACAGCCTCGGTAGATCAGCAAGAAACCATTACCAAGGACAATGTCCCGGTCAAAGTCTCAGTTGTTATTTGGTACGCCGTCACCGATCCAATTAAATCCGTCATTGAAGTCAAGGATGTCGACAGGGCAGTGATTCAAGTTGCATTGACCTCTCTAAGAAATATTATCGGGCGTCATACCCTGGATGATGTACTAAAGGAACAAGAAAGACTTGGCACTGCAATGCGCCAGGTGATCGACATGGCCACCGAACCGTGGGGTGTTAAGGTGACACGCGTCGAAATGCGTAATGTGGAGATCCCAGAATCAATGCAACGCGCCATGGCACAGGAGGCTGAAGCACTCAGAGAAAAAAGGGCAAGGATCATTAAGGCAGAAGCCGAGCTTGAAGCTTCCCTCAAGCTTAAAGAAGCTGCTGGAGTCATTATGGAGAATCCCGCTGGCCTCGAATTGAGACGCATGCAAATGATCACTGAAGTTGGGGCGGAACAGAACACTACGACAATTATCATGATGCCAAGTGAATTTGTATCAATGGCTGGGGGAATTGCAGAATGGGCCGGAAAGGCCAATAAGAAAATCAACGATTAGACTTAATTGCCTAATCCAGCTCTTAAAAATGTTTATTCGTGCCTGGGTTGAGGTTTGCTTTGTTGCTGAGGTTTTGCTGCAGGTTGAATAGCTTGCTGTGAAGAAGCATGTTGGTTTGCATGTTCATCACGAGAAAAGTCGTTGTGTGGCAAACCGGATGGCATTGATCGATCCTGACCAGAATGCCTGTCTTGGTTCGAATTCAAGGGGTTGTTCGAAGTCGCGGGAGGGGGGCTCCTATACTGAGATTGGGGAGCTGCCTGGATAGAAGGGGCTACAGGCATACTTACGATTGAGTTCTGAGTTGGCTGTTTTTGTATTATCTGCAAAAGTTTCTGATTAGAATCGGGAGTCATGACCTGAGGTGCAATGGCTGGCGGCACTGACATCGGCCTCTTTGAATCCAGATTCTCATGCGAAGGATTCGAATGATTCGGACTTTCATTGTTTGCGGGCGGATAAGATGGAACACCATCAATCCGGCTTCTATCAGGTTGAACTTGCAAATGTCCCTCATCGACTGGATGATGATTACTGAATGTCAAGTTTGAGTTTGACTGTTGGACATGACCATCTTCTCTTGAATGAAACCCTCCGTCCTGATGCCTTGTATTCAATGGTGAACTATTGATTGGAAGTGCAGATAACCTTTGTTCGTCTATTGGCACAACTGAATTTGATACGGGTTGCTGATGTGAAAGCACGTTGCCGGAAACCACCGTTACCGCCTGAGGGTGTGAACGATAAATATACCGGTTATTCTGCACAACACTCTGCGGTGTATTCACGATTGCATTGATATTAGCAATATTTGTAACATGAGTGAAATTTACATTTCGAACGTAATTCTGACTGACACGGTAGGGAGGAACATAAACCTCATGGGGCGCTAGCGGGAACCAGCCAACTGGAGCTGAAGAAACATGGACACTAAACCCAGAAGCACCCACCCATCCTACCAACGCAGGAGCATACACGGGATGAGCCACATACCTTCCTGGGCACCAACCCCAATGCTCATGCCAATAGACCCATCTCCCGTAATGGAAGGGGGCGAATCCCCATGGCGCGTCGTCTACCCATGTCCAACCCCATGGTTCCACCCATGTCCAGTGACCGTAACGGTAAGGGGCCCATCCATCCGGTATGGAAGATGGATACCAGACGGGTCCAAAATCAGGATGGTTATCCCAACTGCCATAATATTGAAGGTCCTCCGAGCCAGTCATCTGTGGCGATATGTAATCAACCATGTTTGCCCTGCTATCGAAAATGACTCGACTCGAGACCCATTGATAGAAGCTGTCATTTAGCGGTTGTGAAACACGAAAACTCGGATTTCCATTGCCGTCATATCCGATATCCAATTTACTGACCGACTGAACCGTCGTGATGACGCCATTGCTTCCCTGAAACTGCAAATTTCCTGACCAAGCGGTAACTGAGGTTGAATCCTGAGTGGAAGAAACAACGTAGCTTCCAGACTTGGTTGGAAAGATCTGGCCCTGTTTCGTCGTCAGCCTGAAATTTTGAGCATCATCAATTGACCGAAAATTAAAGGCTACCTGCCCTTGATCCAATTGAACATCGATATGACTATCGTCAATTAAGGTGAATTCAACCTCAGTATCTCCATCCAAGCGGATTGACATCGCTCCAACCCGAATTTCCGCGAACCCCCTGGGAACAGTATAAAATACATCCCCTGAGGTAACGGGTCGATTAATTGTGGTGATTTGCCATGAGTCAGTTTCTTTATCAAAGACTTGGATGGTTCCGGATACAAAAGACAAACGCCCGACCTGCCCAGGAGGATCTATATCAGCGAAGGCAAGTTCACACAAAAAACTAGTCAAGGCCAAAAATATGAATGCGGCGATTTTCTTAAAATCGGCTCCATTAAAATTAAAATGGTTCATATAGTTAACAAAGAACCTGTCATGTCGTTCTCTCCCAATCATCGTCCATTTCGGATGAACTAACATAAATATCCTGGATGCCTGTCATTGCTTTTTAGACTTCTTAACATGAACCTTCTTTACGTGTCCATTCGATGAAGCATGATCTGTTGTGGCCTCCATTGAACTTTTAGCCTCATTCGCACGAGCAGACGAACTTGAACTGACAGGATGCACCTCCGACAAAATCTTTTGAAACTTATTCTGTTTATTAGGCGAAGTAGATTTCTCCTCAGAAGACTTGGCATTGGATTTCTTGTCAGTCATTTTCGACCCCGTTGAACCCTTGTCAAGGTCAGCATCTGCCATACAAACTGCAGAGCAGAAACAGAAGACTGAAATAAATAAAATGATGATTTTTTTCATAATGCCTAATTATTTCCTGATGAATGATAGATAAAAAAGTACATGATCCATTAACGCACGATTAGAATTAAAGTTTACATCGTAACCGTAATAAGTGCATCGATTCAAACAAGTTAGAAACTGGTTTTGCCCCTATAAAACAGTACCAACACTATTCACTAGGTTGATAAAGCTTCCCTTTGCTTCTGTCTAAACATCCTGGGCGATAAATAGTTTAACGCACTATGCGGATGTT
>CAIPBJ010000099.1 GCA_903863255.1 uncultured Methylophilaceae bacterium | reverse complement strand
TGGGATGCACCACAGAAAAATGAGGCAAGAGTGAAAAGCAGCGTGGCGACCGTAAATTGCCTGATATCTCCAAACCGCCCAGCAAGCCAACCTGTTAAAGGGAGCATGATGGCTTCACTTACTGCATAGGAAGTAATTACCCAAGTGCCTTGGGTTGGGCTGATCGCAAAGTCACCTGCGATAGAAGGGAGTGAGACATTGGCAATAGAAATGTCAAGGATATTCATGAATGAACCCAGGCCCAGAGCCAATGTGGCGAGAACTAAATGGATGCCGTGAAGGGGCTCTATTGAGTTCTGTTCAATTGACTTATTTTCTGCGTCAAAAATTAATTTCTTATCCATAGTTGACTTCATAATAATTAAACTCGCATTTTAGAATAAGAAGCTCAAAATACTATGATTAGATCAAATTAGCTAGGTGTAGTTTGTTGCAAAAACCGTATCGCATCAATAATCAAATTTTGCGCAAAAAAATTAAACTTAGGTAGTGAATTTCTAATTGAAAAAAGGATCTTGGTCAGTTGTGGTTAGATGAAAATCTTGGTGTGAGATCGGTGGAAATGTGGCGAAGCAAAGTAAGCGGATAAATTGATTCATAATGCATAATGACAGAGCATAGGTCATGGCTAAACTCACCTAATAGTCCTCTCAAAATCAATACAAGACGAGTTTAACTTATAGTATGATTGAGGTAAATATCAGGGTTTAAAAATATAAATGCTTAAGAAAAAGAGGGTTGGTTTAATTCAGACAAGAGGTCTCGGAGATATTGTTATAGCATTGCCGATTGCGGAATATCTCTACAGACAAGGCTCTGAGGTATTTTGGCCAATTGATTCGAGATTTCTTCCGCACTTTGTGAGTTCATTTCCGCACATCAATTTTATTGGCGTTGATATAAATTTAGTCCAAGAGCATTCATTAGAATACTTCTATAGTGGCCCTCATAAAATACTTGAAGAGTTAAGCTGCTCAGAAATTCATACTCTGTATTCTCATCTAGGGACCATTGATTTAGGAAATGAAAGGTATAAAAATAGTTTAACTTTTGATTCCTACAAATATGCTATTGCAAAGGTCCCGTTTGAGGAAAAATGGAATTTCAATCCCATAAGAAATTTCGAACGAGAAAATCATTTGCTAGGAATGCTGAATTTGAAATCAACGGACAAGTACGTCGTAATCCATTCAGAGGGTTCAAATTTTAAAGATTTTGAAATACTTCTAAAAGATAACGATATGAGAGTTGTGGAGATTAGCTCTTTAACAGATTGCATATTTGACTGGCTCACTGTGATTGAAAAGTCAAAGGCTGGAATTTTTGTTGATAGTGTTTATGCAAATATTGTTGAGCAGTTGAACTACAGACTTCCAAAGTCTCTTTTTTTTTCGGTCTCAAACTCAATTCACGCCGGTTTTTAACAACAACTGGAATTTTTATTGATCTATCAAATGAATCCTTCACAAATCACGATTGGGTTGACAACGTTTAACCGAAAAAATCTCCTTCTGAAATGCCTGCCTTCGGTTAAAAGATTGCATCATGATCACGATTACTTAGTTTGTGATGATGCATCATCGGAGATGAATGAGGACTTTCTAAAGATTACTTTTCAAAATTGGAGATTTTTCCGCGCCTCTCAGAATTCTGGACGCGCAGATTTCGCGATGGCTAGGTTAATGGACTTATTTCTGGAGACCGGAAAAGATTACTTAGTAGTACTTGATTCAGATCTGCTAGTGGATCCCGAATTGTCAAGTTTTATCTGTAATTACGCAGAATTGACGGATGGCGTCTTTTCAGTCTTTAACGCTCCTTTTCATCCTGTAATAAGTGAAGATGACGTTTGGGCATATAAGAATCACATTGGTGCAGCCGGTACTGTTCTTAGTAGGCCTTTAATTCAAGAAATTCGAGCGAATGTTACTGTAACCAAACAATTTGATTGGGATTGGTCTGCTTACCTGATACAAACTGGGCGAAAAATTAGAGTGTCTAAACGAAGTTATGTACAGCACTTGGGTTTTTCAAATGGTCAAAACGCTGATAATTTCTTAATGGGAGATTTAGGACTTAATTTTCAAAATTACGACAAGGAAGCTCTGTCAATCTTCCTTGATGAATATTTGCATAGTGAGAGGTCATATATCAAGTATACTGTTAACATACTCCACCAAATGATACTTAACCAGCAGAGTAAGATTTTAGAATTAGAAGAGAAAATTCGGAAGAGAAAATGAAAAAAATATCAATACTTACCTGTGTTATTGGAGAGCCTGAAAATTTAATTAATACCTTTAATTCAATTTCGGACTATTTGTCAGAGAACTTTACTTGGACTTTAAAATTTCATGAAAGCTCAGATACTAGTTATATTGACTCATTTAAGAAAAAATATGTGAGTATCCATAAAAAAAGTGACCTTGGCCTATATGATGCGATGAACCAAGGGCTTGAATTAATGAACGAAGACTATTACTTTGTTTTAGGGGCTGGTGATGAACTCAACAAATCTCAATTTCCTGGTATTTTGCGAGCTATAGAGAAGGATAACTTTTCGGACCCAATTTATTTTTTTTCGGTCCAGTATTTAAATTCACCCCTGATACTTCATCCAATCCCAGAAAATTTTCATATAAAAATGGGTTGTCCACATCCTGGAACTTTACTAAATAGGAGAAATTCCCTTGAATTAGGTGGTTATGATACGAAATATAAAATCGCATCTGATTATGATCATGTAAGTAGGTATTTGCAAAAATTCGGTTCAGGCAAGAAGGGAGAAGGTATTTTGGTGAATATTCTAGCAGGAGGTATGTCGCAGCAGAGGTCCTTAGAAGCCTACTTAGAGGAGGAATTAATTAGAAAAAGAGTTTGGCAATCAGTTGACTGGGCCATCTATGATCGAATGTTAAAAAAATCAACCGATATCATATCGCATTTTGTTAATCAAATTCTAGTTTCCTCAAATAAAGTCAATTGAAGGGGTGCTAAAAAGCATAAGGTAACTGGTAGACGGAAATCAGACAAAGTTTCAGCAAGTTTATATACTCGCGTGAAACCAGGTTCAAAGTGTTGTTAAGGTAACTGGGTGTTTGTCAAATTTCATCTTTGAAGATCATATGATGTAAAAAATGCGGGACATCGTCGATTTAACTGTGAACGGACAAGCCGTTCCTGGATTTAGTTATCCATAGCCGCGGGCGTCGCTTGTGA
>CAIPBJ010000098.1 GCA_903863255.1 uncultured Methylophilaceae bacterium | reverse complement strand
GCCGGGGAAATTAAAATGGATAAAATGAAAACAACATACACTAAATATCGGATATTCATAGATGCAGACCCCTTTTTCTGTTGAAGCAACCAATCTCTGTAAACATGTTACAAGCAATGATATTCGACTGGATATCATTATCGACTTGAATCTTCAAGTATCCCATGCAGAAAGTCTGGCTATCCTGGGAAGTTCAGGTTCTGGAAAGTCAACTTTGTTAAGTCTTCTTGCCGGTCTGGATCGTCCTTCAAGTGGCGATGTCCGAATCAACGGCATCTCATTGGGTGAACTGGACGAAGATGGAAGAGCTTTCATAAGAAGTCAATACATGGGTTTCGTCTTTCAGTCTTTTCAATTGTTGCCCTCGCTCAATGCCTTGGAAAATGTGATGTTGCCATTGCAACTAAAAGGTATAAAGAACGCTGAGAGACTCGCAAGGGAAGCAATAGCCAAGGTAGGCCTCACCGAAAGGATCAGGCATTACCCAACGCAACTGTCGGGAGGCGAACAACAGCGGATCGCGATCGCAAGAGCCTTTGCACCTAACCCTAATATCCTGTTTGCAGATGAGCCAACTGGTAATCTTGATGGCGGCACGGGGAAGAAGATCATCGATTTGCTTTTTGACATGAATGCCAATTCCGGGACAGCATTGATTCTCGTGACGCATGATATGGACCTTGCTCATCGGTGTCAGCGGGTTTTGAAGTTGAATCAAGGCCATTTGGAAGCGGTTAATTAAATTCATGGCAAACTCGTCTCTTATTTTCTTTCTCGGGTGGAAGCAATTTATTAGTTTTTGGAAGTCAGGTGAATCCAAGGTGCTGATCTTGTCGATAATTGTTGCGGTTGCAGCGACCACTTCGGTTGGTTTCTTTTCGCAACGCTTGCAATCAAGTCTCGACAGGCAAGGGAATTTCTTGCTTGGTGCGGATCTTGTTTTGAATTCAGACCATGTCCTTCCCGAACCATACCGTCATGAGGCCATCGAAGATAATAACGATGCCGTTGAGACAATGGAATTCCCAAGCATGGTCATCGCCGGGACCCGATCCAGACTTGCGGAAGTAAAGGCTATCGAACCCGGTTTCCCCCTTCGTGGTTATTTGACTATTAGCCATCAGCAAACCGTGGCAGGATTTCGTGCAGGAGGGGTCCCAGACGTTTCAACCGTATGGATGGAGCCGCGTCTGGCAAATGAACTGGGAATCAGGATCGGTGATACGATTCAGTTGGGTGATCATGCTTTTCAGCTCGCGGCCTTTCTCGTCTCCGAACCCTCCAGAGGGGGCGATTTATTCAATATTGCTCCCAGAATCATGCTCAATTCGAAAGACGTTCCGCTTACCCACCTTATTCAGTTTGGCAGTCGTGTGAAATATCAGTTATTGGTTGCGGGCAGCAAGGAGTCTCTGCAAAGATTCCTTGTACGGATTAAACCTCAATTGTTAAGAGGCGAACGCATCGAGGATCTGACCTCGTCACGTCCAGAGATGCGAAGTTTATTAAACAAGGCCGGGCAGTTTCTTGGTCTGGCATCGGTCGGGTCGGTTATCCTTTCGATTTTAGCCATGATTCTGGCAACCATTCCATTCGTGCAGAAGGGAAGGCAGACGTTTGCATTAATGCGCTGCTTTGGGGCATCCAGGGAGCTTATAACGGGGATCCTAATCTTTCAGGGCTTTCTTGTAGCCAGTATGGGAAGCATAGTTGGCATCATGCTTGGCTTTGTTGTTCAAGGCAGTCTGGTTTCGATTACGAATCATTTACTTGTTGATTCAATCGCCCCACCCAATTTGAACCCATTGTTTGAAGGGCTAGGGGTTGGATTTATTACATTGATGGCAGTACTTTTGCCCCATTTATTCGGATTGGCTAACGTACCACCTCTATTGATTCTTCGAAATAATGTTTCTCAAGGTGCTCAATCTAACTGGCGGAACTACCTTCCAGTGGCATTGCTGATCGTATGCCTTGTTTTCTGGCATTCGGAGAATACGAGGCTCGCACTTGCCATGATTTTTGCAATCATCGGACTCATTTTATTGATAAGTATCTTTGTTCTGCTTTTCAAAAAGTTCTTTCTTAAGCTGTTCCAGGACGATGATCGCTTATGGAAGTTCGGCATAAAGTGGCTGGATAGGCGGTTCCTGTTGTCTCTTGCCCAGATCATTTCGATTAGTCTGGGGCTCATGTCCCTTTTGCTTCTTGGGATCGTTCGAGATGATCTTCTGCAGAATTGGAAGGCATCCCTTCCTGCGGATGCGCCGAACCGATTTGTGATCAATATCCAACAAGGTCAGAAAAATGACTTAAGTAAATTTTTCAGTGAGAGCCGCTTACCCGACGTTAAAATCTTGCCTATGGTCCGTGGTCGCCTTACCTCGGTCAATGGGATCCCGATTGATCTCCAGAAATACAAGGATGAGCGTGCACGTCGTTTGGTCGAACGAGAATTCAACCTGTCCTGGGCAGAGCATTTGCAGAATGATAATCAAATTGTTGCCGGTAACTGGTGGACCGCTCAATCCTATGCAAAACCGCTGGTCTCACTTGA
Organism: uncultured Methylophilaceae bacterium; assembly: GCA_903863255.1. Classification (GTDB taxonomy): domain Bacteria; phylum Pseudomonadota; class Gammaproteobacteria; order Burkholderiales; family Methylophilaceae; genus CAIPBJ01. The sequence continues at coordinate 2,510 of CAIPBJ010000098.1, read as the reverse complement.
AGAAGGATTGGCGAAAACGCTGGAGCTTAAAGTGGGTGATACACTTACCTTCGATGTAGGGGGGAATCAACTGGACCTAAAAGTCGAGAACCTGAGAAAAGTCGAGTGGGATTCGATGCACGTCAATTTCTTTGCTTTGACCCCACCGGGTATCCTGGACAGTTACGAGACAAGTTATATCACGAGTTTTCATCTGCCAAGTGGTCAGGATGAAACCATAACAAGGCTAAATAAAGCGTTTCCGAACCTGACGATTATTGATGTGTCTTCGTTATTGGATCAGGTTCAGGCGCTTCTTGAAAAGCTGACCAGGGTGTTAGGCTATGTGTTCTTGTTTAGTCTCGTCTCGGGGATGATGGTTCTTTATTCGTCCATGATAGCGGTTCGTGACGAACGCATCAGAGAGGTGGCTCTCTTTCGGCTTCTGGGGGCTTCAAAGATGCAAGTCATCAAAGTCATGGTCATTGAATATCTTGCTATTGGCATACTTTCATCCCTGACTGCATTGGTTTTGGCTAATCTTCTGGCATGGTACGTTTGTGAATTCATTTTGAAAATAAATTATAGGCTGGACTTTCTATTGAGTTTCTTTGTTATGGCTTCATGTATCTTGCTGGTTCCCTTAAGCGCCTGGATGGTTGTTCGAAGATTTCTCGATGTACCGCCAAAGTGGCTGATCCAGAATAGTTGAATTCGGAAATCGCGAAGCAACACTTGGGCCGGAGGCACTAATTGTCGATTAGGCCGCTTCGGATGGCGAGCCTGACCATTTCAACAGGCGTGTTGATTCCAAGTTTCTGTTTAATGGCAGTTTGATAGTTAGAAACTGTTTTGCTGCTGATTTTTAGATTCTCGGCAATCTCTTCGCCCTCAAGACCTTCGGACAGCATTCTGAATATTTCGAACTCCCTCGGGGAAAGAAGCTGAATCCTTTCTGTTTCTGCATTCAAGCTTTGCAAGGCGATTTTTGAAACCATTTCCGGACTGATGTAGGTCTGTCCTTGAACTAAAAGTTCCAGCGCATTAACGAGTTCCTCTGCCAGACTATTCTTCGCGAGATAGCCTCTCGCACCGGCTTTCAAGGCTTGGTTAGCGAATGCGGCATTCTCATGCATGGAGAGGACCAGTAATTTTGCAGTAGGGTAGCGGGTGATTATTCTTCGGATTGCTTCCATCCCCCCCATGCCCGGCATCGTCAAGTCCATCACGACAACATCAGGCAGGAATTCACCGAATAACGAATAAGCTCGCTCTCCTGTTTCAGCCTCGGCAATAACATGAAATCCCTTATATTGTTCCAGTAGACGTCTTATTCCTGAACGGACGACGGCATGGTCATCCACCAACATGATGCTAATGGGGGTTTCGATTCTCATGATGATGGATTTTCCGGGATCCAGGCCGTGATTTCTGTACCATTACCTAATGATGAAACGATAACCAACTCACCCCCCAATCCCTCAACCCGTTCACGCATCCCTGGCAGTCCGAGCCCGTCCATCGGATTGTCATCAAAACCTTTGCCATTATCCTGGACCTTAATTTGAATCCCGGTTGTGAACATTCTTGATTCTTTGCTTAGATTGATTGTCACAGTGGATGCGTTTGCATGTTTTGAGATATTCGTCAGGCATTCTTGTACCAATCGATAAATCGTCACGCCCGTAGCTTCTTCAAGTTTGTCATCGATCGCGTTAATGTTCAAGGAATAGGAAATAGCCTTATGCCTTGACTGCCAGGTCTCGGATAGTTCCTGCAACGCCGATACCAACCCGAGTTCATGGAGTATGCCTGGCCGTAAACGTTGAAGAAGGCCGCTCACCAGATCCATTAGGTGACGGGAAAGTTTTGAAATTGCCATCGCGCTATCTAAAAGTTCAGGGTACTTTTTCTCAGATATCTTGAGTACGACCGTAGCATCGGTATGAATGGCGGTGAGACACTGACCAAATTCATCATGCAGATCGCGGGCCAGGCTCTTTCTCTCTTCTTCCTGAAGTGTGATCAACTGTTGTGTGAGTTTATGGTTTCGAGAGACGCTTTGTTCGAGGGTTTCAACCATGCGGTTAAATTTCTGTCCGATGCGTGCCAGTTCGGGTAAATCGAAGGCGGGTAATCTAGCCCCCAGATCCCCTTGCTCGAGCCGATTCAAGGCGATCAATATCTTTTCAGTCGGTTCTAAGGCTTCGGCAACCGCCCAAACGATCATTAGATTCACAGAAATAAAGAATATTGCTGCAAGAATCATAAGATCCTTGATCTGTTTCCAGATCTCAGCGTATTCATATCCTGGTTCAGGCGTGATGATAAGGGTTCCCAATAGTTGCCCATGGTATTCGATCCTTCGGGTAATGGGTTCCCATTGAGGGCTGATCTTATTTAGGATGTTCTGGAACCATGCAGGGGCTTCTGAAGCAGTGATTTTTTCTTTTCCTGCCTGATTGCTATCAACGACCTTTCCTGACTTGTTGCTGAGCTCAATTTTAAGATGACGCATATGGTTCAGTCTT
>CAIPBJ010000097.1 GCA_903863255.1 uncultured Methylophilaceae bacterium | reverse complement strand
TCGGCCACTTCGGGCGGGGGTAAGTGTTGGCCTGTAGCCAGAAAATGGCCAATTTCTCTGAATATCCATGGCCTGCCTTGAGCAGCCCTTCCAATCATAACGGCATCGGCTTTCGTGTAATCCAGAACAAATTTCGCTTTTTCCGGGGTTGTGATATCTCCGTTTGCAATCAAGGGGATATTAATGGACTGTTTTACCTCAGCCATGGTGTCATACTCTGCATCACCTAAGTAAGCACAAGCACGTGTACGACCGTGCATGGCCAACGCCTTGATGCCAATATCTTCTGCCATTTTTGCAACCTGAACTGCGTTACGATTCTGTTTGTCCCATCCAGTACGAATTTTTAAAGTCACAGGGACATCGACTGCACCTACAACAGCTTTTAGAATCCTGGCTACAAGCGGCTCGTCTTTGAGAAGCGCTGAACCGGCCATGACGTGACATATCTTTTTGGCTGGGCATCCCATGTTGATGTCGATAATTTGAGCACCGTTGTCAACGTTGTATTTTGCTGCTTCTGCCATCATAACTGGATCAGCACCTGCGATTTGAACGGAAATCGGTTCCACTTCGCCTTCATGGTTTGCTCGTCTCAAGGTCTTTACACTTCCATAGAGGAGCGAATTCGAAGTTACCATTTCGGAAACGGCTAAACCTGCACCCATTTTTTTGCACAGTACCCGAAAAGGTCTGTCTGTTACACCTGCCATGGGGGCAACAACCAAGTTGTTCTTTAATTTATAGGGGCCTATGTGCACGTAAAGATCTTGATTTTGAGTTTAAAAGGAAAGTTGCCTATTTTATATGCAATAACTTGCTAAGTGAAATTGTTTTTGCAGATTTAACCTTAAAAATTCGAAGGGATTAACTTTCTTGGGAAAGGGGTGTTTTGTTAATGATTCAAATGATAGTATTCGTCGTGGATCAAATTATTTAGGTAATATCGAATGACTAAATTTAGCTTTTTGGAAGAAAGTACCGTTTTGATTTTAGACGATCAGTCAACGGGAAGGACAATTTTGAGCCGCGTGGTTTCGGGAATAAGCGACAACATAAAAGTGCACGAGTCCAGGAGCCCGATAGACGCGCTAGTTTGGGCCTCGCAAAACGAAGCGGACTTGGTTCTCGTAGATTACCTGATGCCGGAAATGAATGGCATTGATTTCATTCGCCAATTGCGAACATTGCATGCCTACGAACACGTGCCGGCAATCATGATCACCATAAAGCAGGATATGGATACGAGATATTCTGCGCTAAATGCTGGCGTGACTGACTTTCTAACCAAGCCGGTAGATATGCACGAATGCCTTGCACGATGCAGGAACCTTCTTACTCTAAGGCATCAGCAGCTTGTTTTGCAGGATAAGAGTAAAACACTGGAGAAAATGATTGCCCAGGCAACGGATGAAGTTCACAGCAGGGAAAAGGAAACACTGATCCGACTCGCTCGGGCTGGAGAATATCGAGATTTTGATACTGCACGGCATTTATCCCGTATGTCGCAATACAGTAAGTTAATTGCAAAAACCATCGGACTCTCTAAAGAAGATGTTGAGTTGGTCGAGTTGGCTTCCCCCCTTCACGATATCGGAAAGATCGGGACGCCGGACAGCATTCTGCTCAAGCGAGGAGCCCTCACGGATGAGGAGATCGTGATCATGCGCCAGCACCCGATCATCGGACATGATATTCTTCAGGCAAGTCCTTCCAAATATCTGCAAATGGGTAGCGAAATCGCATTGGCTCACCATGAGAAATTCAACGGTCAAGGTTATCCTTATGGCGTATCGGGTGAGGATATGCCCTTGTCGGCGCGGATTGTTTCCGTCGCGGATGTCTTTGACGCATTGACCACAGTCCGTCCATATAAACTGGCTTGGACGATTGATGCAGCATTCGAATATATGGTTAAAGAAAGTGGAAAGCACTTTGATCCGGAAATACTCAAAGCATTCCTAAGCGAAAGAACAGCGATCGAATCGATCTATTCTGACAATGTTGAATCTCATCTTCCTACCTGATTCTCTCTTGTCATGCTGAAAAAATTATCGAGAGCGTTCTTAATATTAAAAAATTGGATGATTTGATACTTAAAGAGGCTGGGTTAGTTTTTCGAGTTCAGTAAGCCAAATCATAGCTTCCATTTTTGAATTGCCACACATTTCCAAACTGGGTTTGAGTCCGTTGCAAAAAGCCGGTCGTTCCGGTTTGCCAAAAATTGCGCATCGGTTATCGTTTGTCAGTTGGATGCATCGAATCCCTTTAGGCTTGCCATGTGGCATACCAGGTAATGGGCTATTAATGGAGGGGGCGATGCAACAGGCACCGCAATCGCTTCTGCACTGCATCAATTCTTGATCCATGGGAAACCCAGCTTGGTAATGGACTCGCATATTTCATTCATCGCCAAGGTGATCTCTAAAGAGTTGCCCTTCACTCCGAGCTCGATGGTTCGTCGGGGATCAAGTTTTGGAAGGCTGAATAATTTTATTCCAGGATAATTGGCAACAATCCGCTCCATAACGTCGAGCAGATTGCTTTCGCCTGCATCCATAACGAGAACCGATTCTTCAAGCAGTTCCTCTTGGTGGAAGAGGGGATGATAATTCGTATCCAGCACCCACTCCATCATCGGGTGCGCCATTTCTGGAAAGCCAGGCAAGAAATAGTGGTCCCCGATAGAGAATCCTGCTACCCGGTTAACAGGATTGGGTACAAGTGAAGCTCCTTTTGGGAAGTCAGCCATTAACACTCTTTTAGGATAGGCTTGAACACCAAATTGTGCCTCGATCTCAGCCAAAGCTCCGATATGGCGTTCGATCGGGACACCTAAGGCCTCAGCAGCACATTGTCTTGTATGGTCATCAGGAGTGGCGCCTATTCCCCCGAAACTGAAAACAACGTCATCTTCCTGGAAACTCTCTCTAAGGCACTTGGTGATCTGCGATGGGACATCTCCCAAATATTTTGCCCAGGACAAAGTGAGGCCTCTACTCTTGAGTGTAAGGATCGCTTGGTTAAGGTGGGCATCCTGTCTCTTTCCAGACAGAATCTCATCACCAATTATATAAACACCAAATCGTTTCATCTAATGTGCGCTTTCCCAATTCAATCCTATGCCAACCTCAGCTATAAGCGGAACGTCAAGTTGGGCAACACCTTGCATTATTACGGGTAGTCGCGCTTTCACGAGTTCCAATTCATTAGACGGAACTTCAAGAACAAGTTCATCGTGTACCTGCATAATAAGCCTCGTTTTTAGATTCGCTTCCTTTATCCATTGGTGTACCCCGATCATCGCCAGCTTGATCAGGTCTGCCGCAGTACCTTGCATGGGGGCATTGATTGCCGCCCTCTCTGCGCCCGCTCTTCGCATCCCATTTGGACTGTTTATTTCAGGAACCCATAGACGTCGGCCAAAATAGGTTTCAACATAACCTTGTTTTTTTGCCAGTTCTCTTGTGTTTTGCATGTAATCCTTTACACCAGGATACCTTGCAAAGTATCGGTCAATGTAATTCTGGGCAGCAGATCGATCAATGCCGAGGTTCTGGGCTAGACCAAATGCGCTCATCCCATAAATAAGGCCAAAATTAATTACTTTTGCATATCGTCGCTGATCATGGTTTACCGATTCCCGATCAACCCCAAATATCTCCGCTGCAGTAGCTCGATGAATGTCTTCACCCGCTGCAAATGCGTTAAGCAGTCCGCTGTCCTTCGAGAGGTGCGCCATAATCCGGAGCTCGATTTGTGAGTAGTCAGCAGAGATTATCAAGCAGTTTTCCGGAGCGATAAATGCCTCTCGGATCCTTCGTCCTTCCTGTGTCCTGACCGGGATGTTTTGAAGATTAGGTTCGGAGCTGGCTAAACGCCCTGTGATTGCAACGGCCTGATTGTAGCTTGTATGGACTCGTCCGGTGCCAGGATTGATCATCTTGGGCAATTTGTCGGTATAGGTTGATTTTAATTTGGCCAAGCCACGATACTCAAGCAGGACTTTTGGCAACGGATGATCCAGGGCCAGTTCTTGAAGCACATCTTCGTCAGTCGACGGCGCGCCTGAGGGTGTCTTTTTCGTAGGTTTGATTCCAAGTTTTCCAAAAAGGATCTCTTGTAACTGCTTGGGTGATCCAAGATTGAATCGCTGTCCAGCAAGTTCAAAAGCCTGATTCTCCAAGGACATTAATTTCAAACCAATTTCATTGCTTTGTTTGTAAAGCATCCCACTGTCGATTAGAACACCATAGCGTTCAATATCGAAAAGGATCTCTAGAACGGGCATCTCGATCTGGCGGTAAATGTATTCAAGTTTCGGTTCAGAATGGATTTGAGGGTAGAGAGTTTCATTCAGGCGTAGCGTTATGTCCGCATCTTCAGCTGCGTAAGTGCTTGCTTCTTTAAGTGGAACTTGTGAAAAGCTGACGGCTTTCGCTCCCTTTCCGGCGACTTCCTCGTAGGTAATTGTCTTGATGCCGAGGTGTCGCATTGAGAGATCGTCCATTCCATGATTCCGGTGGCTTTCGAGCACGTAGGACTGAATCATCGTGTCGTGTTCAATCCCTCTTAATTGAATATCATGGTTTGCGAGCACATGCTTGTCGTATTTCAGATTCTGGCCAATTTTTCGAATGGCAGGGCTTTCCAGGATAGGTTTGATGATTGTCAGGCAATCATCAAAATTCAATTGGTCCGGTACACCCGTGTAATCATGCTTAAGGGGAAGGTACGCTGCTTCTCCTTCAGTTGTGGAGAAAGACATGCCAACAATTTTTGCAGTTAAAGGATCGAGCGAAGTGGTTTCAGTATCGAAGCAAAATCGACCGGCTTCGCTAATTCTATTCATCCAAATTAGCATCATTTCCATGGATAAAATGGTCTCGTAATGATTGGTATGCTGTGAATTGGACTGGAAAAGGCTCATCGTGCCATTCGTTTGTGGGTGGGTAACATCGAAAGTACTATTCACTGAGGGTGAGGGTAAATCCAGTTCCTTGCGCCAGCTTTTGAATTCGAAATGATCAAAAAGCTCGGCAAGTTTCTCCCGGTTCAGTGGTTTCGGTGCCAAGTTCTCTATGGATTCCTGAATACCAACATCACACCGAATGGTAATAAGTTCGCGAGCAGTAGGAAGCCATGAAAGGGAATTCCTGAGGTTTTCCCCAACGACACCTGTAATTTCATTGGCGTGGGCAACGATATTATCAAGTGAGCCGTATTCATTTAGCCATTTGACGGCTGTTTTTGGCCCGACCTTTGGGACGCCAGGCACGTTGTCAGATGTGTCACCAATCAGAACGAGGTAGTCGATGATCCGGTTCGGCGGCAATCCAAATTTCCTTTCTACACCTTCAATATCCAGGATCTCATTGCTCATAGTATTGACAAGCGTCACCTGTTTATTGACCAGTTGAGCAATGTCCTTGTCTCCGGTTGAAATGATGACACGCATACCTTCTCTTTCGGCCTGCTTGGCAAGTGCGCCAATGACGTCATCTGCTTCGACTCCTTCTTCTACGATAAGAGGCCATCCCATCGCCTCGATCGCCTCGAATAACGGACTGATCTGGCTTCTTAGGTCGTCTGGCATGGATGCCCGGTTCGCCTTGTATTCTGGATAAATGTCATCTCGAAACGTTTTGCCTTTTGCATCAAAAACACAAGCGCTATAATCTGCTGGATATTCTTTATGTAAACGTCGTAACATATTAAGAACACCTTGTATCGCACCTGTCGGTTCGTTTTGACGGTTTCTTAGGTCAGGCATCGCATGAAATGCCCGATAAAGGTACGAAGAGCCATCAACTAGTAGCATTGTTTTCATATATCCGGGGCACCTAAATTATGTCTTTTGCAAAAAAAATACCAAAAATCACAGATCCAGATGTCTTGGGTAGGCATCATACGGCGAATGAATCATGGCATGCATTCGAGATTATGGCAGAATTCGTCGAAGCTACCGAGCGACTCAAAGAAATCAATCCTGCGGTATCCATCTTCGGAAGTGCGCGTACGCCTCCAGACAGCCCTTATTATCAATTAACCGAAGAGATTGCAAGACAGTTGTCCGACGCGGGTTTTTGTGTGATTTCCGGGGGCGGACCCGGAATCATGGAGGCTGCCAACAAAGGGGCCTTCGTTGGAAAATCGCCAAGCATAGGCTTGAATATTGAATTGCCACATGAACAAAAAGGAAATCTGTATCAGGATATCAGTCTTAATTTCAGGCATTTCTTTATGCGAAAGGTCATGTTTGTTAAATATGCCTCTGCTTATGTAGTGATGCCTGGTGGCTTCGGAACCCTGGATGAACTAATGGAAGCGCTTACTTTAGTGCAAACGGGAAAGTCACGTAAGATCCCGATCATTCTTGCCTGTTCATCGTTCTGGGGAGGTTTGACCGACTGGCTTAAGAACACATTGGTGGCAGAGGGAATGGCTTCTGAAGAAGATTTGGATCTCATCCAGGTGATTGACGATCCGAAGGCTATCGTGGATGCCATATTCAAACATTATGAAACAAAAGGATTCGAACTTTCTGCCGCAGAACGAAAGATACAACTTTATTTGTAGACTTTGATCAATCGGTTTACCGACTGCTCATTCTTTTTGTTAGAATCGTGTCGTTAAGGCATCTTAAAAACGGGATTATCATGCGCTACCAACGTCTACTGTTAATATTGATTCTATTAATGCCGGTGTTGGCAAGACCCGGGGAAACGCCAAAGAATCTGGAACCCTTGCCGGATGCACCTCCCCCTCCTGCGATGACAGACTCAGATCCCGCTGAGGAACCCGAGATCAAGATCATCAAAAAAGGTGAGGATACGGTTGAGGAATACAGGATTCACGGTGAGCTGTATATGCAGAAGATCACGCCATCTCATGGGGTGCCTTATTACCTGATGAAGCAGGATCAAGAAGGTGGTTGGTCGAGAATAGAAAGTCAAACCCAGCCACTGATCATTCCAAAATGGGTGATCTTGAGATTTTGATTGTTGAATTGTCAAGGGTGTTTGTCTTTCTTAAAATTATTATCTGAAGTTCTATGTCTGTATTCACGAAGGTAACACATAAAGAGTTAGAGCAATGGCTCAAGTCCTATTCATTGGGTGATTTAGTTGAACTAAGAGGTATTTCCGCAGGTATAACCAATACCAATTATTTCGTTACAACCTCAGACGGCCGGTATGTCCTGACCCTTTTTGAAGAACATACACCAGACGAATTGCCTTACTTTCTAGATTTGATGACTCACCTTGCTAACCACGGTATTCCATGCCCGCATCCTGTCATTAATCATGAGGGTTCTTCCTTGGGTACCTTAAATGCAAAGCCTGCGGCGCTGGTGAGTCGGTTATCAGGATCGGACATCGAATCGCCTTCAGTTCAGAACTGTAGCTCGGTAGGAAATGTATTGGCGCAGATGCACATAGTCGGGCAAGGGTTTAAAGGCACTAATAAAAACTCCAGGGATTCCTATTGGAGGCAAAAGACATCCAGTAAAGTAATGGAATTTCTTGATGAGCATGACAGGAAAATGTTGCTTGATACATTGGAAATGCAAAATGATTTTCATTCTGAGAATCTGCCTCGTGGCGTAATACACGCCGATTTGTTTCGCGATAATGTACTTTTCGACGGGAATGAAATTGGAGGCATCATCGATTTTTACTATGCCTGCAATGACTATCTGCTTTATGACATCGCGATCGCAGTAAATGACTGGTGCATTGATGAGGACGGAAATCTGGATGATGCAAGATACGCCGCATTACTTAAGTCTTATCATCATGTTCGTCCATTAACCGAAGATGAAGCCAATGTCTGGCCTCAAATGCTCCAATTCGCGGCGCTACGCTTCTGGCTTTCAAGGCTCTATGACAAGCATTTTCCAGTTTCAGGGGAATTGACCCATGCAAAGGATCCGCAACATTTTCAAAAGGTATTGAAACACAGGATTCATCGACAGGAATCGCTCTCGGGAGTCTTGTAGTCTAAAAGTATTGTTTAGGAACCAATAATGAATGATTCAATGATGAAAATAGAAGAAGTGCCGGCTAGCAACGGATGGTTGTGGATCAAGGAAGGCTTTAGCCTGTTCAAGAAGAACCCAGGTATGTGGATTGTTTTGTTTCTGATCTATTTTATCATTGCCTTCTTGATGTCACTGGTTCCATTTATTGGTCAAATAGGACTAAACCTCATTGCGCCTGTTTTTGTGGCCGGATTCATGCTCGCCTGCAGGGATCTGGAAGCTAACAAGGATCTTGAGATCAATCATCTTTTTGCTGGATTCAAGCTGCAAGCGACACCTTTGATCACGGTGGGAGGTATATACATGGTTGGCATCATCGCTATCGTTGGTATAGTTTTTATGCTCGGTGTTGACAGAGAGGCGTTGAAAAATGCAACTGAGGGGCTCAACCCAACGGATGCTGAGGTTGCCATGATGACCACCCTTACAAAGCCTTTGCTGATGATCATGCTGCTGCTGGTTCCCCTTATGATGGCCTACTGGTTTGCTCCTCCGCTTGTGCTTTTTAAAGGGTTGAGTGCTATCGATGCAATGAAGCAGAGTTTTCTCGCATGCATGAGGAACATGCTCCCTTTTTTGGTTTACGGTCTTCTCGCGATGGTACTTCTGATTTTGGCAGCTATACCTTTTGGGATTGGTCTTTTGGTAATGATCCCTGTAATGATGGCATCCCTTTATGTAAGTTACAAAGACATTTTTGAAAGCGACACGGAAGATAATCGCTTATAGATCATACTGCTTCCAACTTTGCATATTCTAATGCAAGCCACTTGAGTCCTTCTCGTCCGAAGTTGACTTGAACTCGAAGATCGGATGCATTGCCTTCGTAATTTACGACTACTCCCTGACCAAACTTCGCATGGGCAACGTTTTGTCCGATACGCCATGGCATGGCCAATTTTTGTGAACTGCTCGAAACGCTCTTGGATTGCTGAAAGGAATCGATAGGTTTAGTTGCTGGCTTGGTTGAATTGACACGTTTCAATAATCCTTCAGGTATTTCATCAAGAAATCTTGATGGAATACCGTATCGAACCTGACCGTGAAGCATCCTGCTTTGGGCATAGGAAAGGTAGAGTTTCTGTCTTGCCCGAGTAACAGCAACATACATCAATCGTCGTTCCTCTTCCAATCCATTAGATTCGTACATGCTTTGTTCGTGAGGACAAAGGCCTTCCTCCAAGCCGGTGATGAATACGGTTTTGAACTCCAGTCCCTTTGCTGCGTGAACGGTCATTAACTGAACGGCCTCACGGCCGGCTTCAGCCTGATGCTCGCCGGCTTCCAGACTGGCATGCGTTAAAAACTGAACGAGAAGTGATTGAGCGATTTCACCGTTTTCATCAATGGAGGAGCCAATATCCTGGTTCATAAAAGATGTCGCAGCTGATACGAGTTCATTTAAGTTCGCTATTCTGTCTTCACCTTCCTTCTCAGTTTGGTAGAAAGTCTTGAGCCCAGATAGCGAAGTGCATAATTCGGCGATTTCTGGCAAGGTTATTCCAATGGATTCTTGTTGTATTTGTTTGATCAGGCTAACAAAGCTTCCAACCTTTCCAGACAGTTGAAGTGCAGCATTCCATAGGCTGCCCCCCATTTTCCTGGCTGATTCCTGTAACTGTTCCAGACTGCGTGCCCCGATACCTCGTGCTGGAAAGTTTATTACTCGAAGTAATGCCGTGTCGTCTTCCGGATTGGCGATCAGTCGCATGTAAGCAAGCGCGTGCTTGATTTCAGCGCGTTCAAAAAACCTTAATCCTCCATAGACCCTATACGCGATGTTTGAAGCGAAGAGTGCATGTTCTATGACACGTGATTGCGCATTCGATCGGTAAAGGATAGCGATGTCGCTTAAGTGAGTACCTTCATTTTGCAAAGATTGTATTTCATCGATGAGATAACTAGCCTCGTCCATATCATTGTAGGCTTGATAAACCCTTACTGGTTCGCCTTTGCCTGAGGCGGTCCACAGATTTTTACCGAGCCGGTTTCGATTATTGCTGATAATTGCATTCGCTGCATCGAGAATGTTGCTGTGCGAGCGGTAGTTTTGTTCGAGTTTCACGATATTCTCGACCGAGAAATCTCTCTCAAAGTCATGCATGTTCCCGACCCTTGCGCCACGGAAAGCATAGATTGACTGGTCATCGTCACCGACTGCAAAGACCACTCCAGTTTTACCTGCAAGCAGCTTCAGCCATAGGTACTGTAATCGGTTCGTATCCTGGAACTCATCAACAAGGATATACTTGAACCGATCCTGATAGTGCTGACGAATGTTGGCATCTCTACTTAAAAGTTCATAACAACGCAGAAGCAATTCTGCAAAATCTGCCACACCCTCGCGCTGGCACTGCTTGTCGTATTCATCATAAATCTCCTGCATGCGCTTCGAGTGTTGGTCATAAGCCTGGACGCTATGAGCGCGAAGACCTTCCTCCTTGCAACCATTGATATAACTCATAACCTGTTTAGGTGGAAATTTCTCATCGTCCACATTCATGATGCGCATCAATCTTTTGATTGCAGAAAGTTGATCGGCACTGTCCAAGATCTGAAATGTGGCGGGTAAGAGGGCCTCACGATGATGGGCCCTCAAAAGTCGATTGCATAGACCATGAAATGTACCTACCCACATGCCTCTGGTATTGATTGGCAGCATGGATGTCAGTCTGGTAAGCATTTCCTTTGCGGCTTTATTGGTAAAGGTGACGGCCAGCAGACCTGTTGGCGAGACCTGTCCGGTCTGGATAAGCCAGGCAATGCGTGTTGTAAGCACTCTCGTCTTGCCGCTTCCTGCCCCGGCGAGGATGAGCGCGGATTCATGAGGCAAGGTAACGGCCTCGAGTTGTTTGTCATTAAGGCCTGCAATAATTGAACTTTGGTCATGTGTAGTCATAACTGGATTATCGCAGGTCAGGGTGAATTTCGAAACAAGCGGGATGAATTAAATGCCGGGGGCTGCAATTAAAAGAACTGAAGGGTAAAAGGGTCTCTTTTTACGGAACTAAAATAATAAAGGCCGTGTCATAGTTACACGACGACTTAATTGTCGTCCCACGCTTTTCCTCCCTGAGCGTGGAGCCTTATTGTGAGGCTACTTCTAACCCCGATTTTATCCCCTTTAAGTCGGGGTTTTTTTTGTCTATTGCAATCGAAAAGGGGCGTTTATTGTTTTTATTGACGCCAAGTATAATATTAATGTATCTGAATTGTAAATATATTGTAAAATTTTTGTGAAGCCACTCCTCCGTGCGAATTTTATTTACGAATAAAATAGAGGGGAAAATTTATCAAATATTTGTAACAACACATTCACCTTATCAGGCGCTAGCCGATTTATAATGTCGACTTATTAATTTTAAGTAACCAGCTGTTGTTAATAACAACACCGATCAAAAATTGACACCTATTAGAAAAATTGCAACAGATGATGTTCGCATCAGAGAGATCAAGGAACTTAGGCCGCCTTCTGATTTGTTAAACGAATTACAGGCCGGTTCGGAGACTACGAACAATATTTTAATCAACCGGTCTGCAATCCACAGCATTCTGCATAGTGCTGATGACAGACTGCTTGTCATTGTCGGACCCTGTTCAATACACGATTACGATGCAGGAATCGAATACGCAACCCGATTAATCGATCAGCATCACCGCTTTGCCAAGGACTTGCTGATCGTGATGCGCGTTTATTTTGAAAAACCTCGTACTACTGTGGGTTGGAAGGGGTTGATTAACGACCCGTATCTTGATGGAAGCTTCAGGATCAATGAAGGTCTCTTTCTTGCAAGAAAGTTTCTCTTGGAGGTCAACAAGCTTGGATTGCCAGCGGCTACTGAATTCCTTGATACGATTACGCCCCAGTACACGGCTGACTTGGTAAGTTGGGGGGCGATCGGGGCCAGAACCACCGAATCCCAGATTCATCGTGAGCTTGCTTCGGGCCTGTCTTGTCCGGTTGGATTCAAAAATGGAACGGATGGCAATGTCCGTATTGCAGTCGACGCGATCAAGGCAGCAGCCAGTCCACATCATTTTCTTTCTGTGACGAAAGAAGGGCATTCGGCAATTGTCTCGACATCTGGAAACGATGATTGTCATGTAATTCTTCGTGGCGGAAAGTCGCCAAATTACGATGCGGCAAGTGTAGATGAGGCATGCAAGGTGCTTGCAAGTTCAGGGCTGGCCCCGAAAGTGATGATCGATTGCTCCCATGCCAATAGCCTTAAGCAATACCTACTTCAGTTGGAGGTTGCCAAAGATGTCTCGATGCAGCTTGCTCGGGGGGATGAGCGAATCATAGGCGTGATGGTGGAATCGCACTTGAAAGAAGGCAGGCAAGATCAATTTCCAGGCTGCACGCTTGAATACGGTAAGTCCATTACCGACCCATGTCTTTCCTGGGAGGATACGTTGAATTTGCTCGAGAATCTGGCTGAGGGGGTGAGAAGTCGAAGGCGTGTGCATAACGAACAGGAAGAGGATTGATCGATTTATAAAAAAAGCCCTGAATGAATTTCAGGGCTTTTTATTTATGGCTTATCAATCCAGTTTGTTCGCTAAAACTAAATTGGTAAGTCTTAGCGAACCGAAGACTGAAAAGTTACATCATGCCGCCCATGCCACCCATACCACCCATGTCGCCACCCATTGCTGGTGCGTCTTCCTTAGGAAGTTCGGCAACCATGCAATCAGTTGTCAACATTAAGCCTGCTACGGATGCTGCATTTTGCAATGCAGAGCGGGTTACCTTGGTTGGATCGAGAACACCCATTTCAACCATGTCGCCATAGGTCTCATTTGCAGCGTTATAGCCGTAGTTGCCTTTGCCTGCTGCAACGTTGTTGACTACAACGGAGGGCTCAACGCCGGCATTCGAGACGATTTGGCGCAATGGTTCTTCAACTGCGCGCAATACGATCTTTACACCCGCATCCTGATCGTGATTGTCGCCTTTGACTTTAGAGATCGCATCACGTGCACGAATCAATGCAACACCGCCACCGGCAACGATACCCTCTTCAACCGCAGCACGTGTTGCATGCAGTGCATCTTCAACGCGGGCTTTTTTCTCTTTCATTTCGATTTCTGTTGTAGCGCCAACCTTGATTACTGCTACACCACCTGCGAGTTTTGCAACACGCTCTTGTAGTTTTTCGCGGTCATAATCGCTGGTTGATTCTTCAACTTGCTTCTTGATTTGATCGATACGAGACTTGATTGCGTCTTCTTGGCCTGAACCATCAATAATGGTTGTGTTTTCCTTGCCAACTTCGATTCGTTTTGCCTGACCAAGATCGTTCAATGTCACGTTTTCAAGCTTAAGGCCTAATTCTTCAGCAATAACAGTTCCACCAGTAAGGATTGCGATATCTTCAAGCATTGCTTTACGGCGGTCACCAAAACCAGGAGCCTTGACAGCAACGGTTTTGAGTATGCCACGGATATTATTTACCACCAGGGTCGCTAATGCCTCGCCATCGACATCCTCTGCGATGATAAGTAAGGGACGGCCAGCCTTGGCAACTTGCTCCAATGCTGGCAGCAGGTCGCGAATGTTAGAAATTTTCTTGTCATGAAGCAAAACAAAAGGGTTGTCCATCAACGCGATTTGACGGTCCGCATTATTGATGAAGTAAGGTGATAAATAACCACGGTCGAATTGCATGCCTTCAACGACATCCAATTCATTTTGAAGTCCTGAACCGTCTTCAACAGTGATAACGCCTTCTTTGCCTACCTTGTCCATCGCATCGGCGATGATCTGACCAATCGATGCGTCTGAATTTGCGGAGATTGAGCCCACTTGTGCAATTTCCTTGCTAGTGGTGCAGGGTTTGCTCATGGCTTTAAGTTCTGCAATCGCAGCCTCAACAGCCTTGTCTATTCCGCGTTTCAAGTCCATAGGATTCATGCCAGCGGCTACAGATTTCATGCCTTCGCGAATGATCGCCTGTGCAAGAACAGTTGCGGTTGTGGTGCCGTCGCCAGCCACATCAGAGGTCTTGGAAGCAACCTCTTTAACCATTTGCGCGCCCATGTTTTCGAATTTGTCTTTTAGTTCGATTTCCTTGGCTACAGAAACACCGTCTTTCGTAATGGTTGGCGCACCGAAGGAACGCTCCAGAACCACATTACGGCCTTTTGGGCCAAGTGTTACTTTAACTGCATTGGCTAGTATGTTCACGCCATTAGTCATTTTCTGACGAACTTCATCGCCAAAACGTACGTCTTTTGCTGCCATTTATATTCTCCTAAAGTTTCTTGATATTTTTAACCGAATGTAAAAATTACGCTTCAACGACACCCATGATGTCTTCTTCACGCATCACCAATACTTCATCACCGCCTACCTTGACTGACTGGCCTGCATATTTACCGAATAACACCTTGTCGCCTACTTTAACGTCCATCGCAATGGTCTTTCCGCTTTCATCTTTTTTACCTGGACCGACTGCTATAACTTCACCTTGATCCGGTTTTTCTGTTGCTGTATCGGGGATTACGATACCAGATGCTGTTGTACGAACTTCCTCTAAGCGTTTAACAATAACGCGGTCGTGTAAAGGACGAATTTTCATGAATTGCTCCTTGTTAAAAAATAATGGCTTGTTACGAATTCTAAAAACAGGCATTTTAGCACTCCTGCCTGTAGAGTGCTAGTAATGGGGTTGGTTAATGATATTTTCAAGTGCAGGGATGATTTTTTTTTGAATTTCCATGTGACAGTCTAATTAAACGGCAAACTATTCTTTGCTATAGGCCGTTATTAGGTCGTTACGGAACCAATATTTAAATTCGATTTAGTTGGAAGATGTCACTGGATTGGATTTCAATCTTTTACTCATTTGGATTGTGGCAAAAGCTTGCTGGCATGGATGGAGCCACGGCCGGATAATTTTGCTTCGGTGAGTGCCGAGTCGCTTTGCCTGATCAGGCTTTCAAAACTGACGGGGTTGTATTTATCAAAAACAGACACACCAATCCAAACGGAATATTTAACTAAATTCCCGGAATTCGTTAACTGGGATTGATTGACCATGGAGCGAATTTTCTCTGCCAGGTGGATTGCGCCTGCCATATTCGTATCGGGAAGTCCCAGAATAAAGTGTTGATTCAAGAGTCGGCCTGCTAGATCAGACTTACGAAGACATTGCCTAAGCAATAGACTGAAGGATTTGAGGATGGATTCTGAGAATGAGTTATCCTTTTGCGTTTCATCGGGGATTTCCAGGTAATCTATATCTATCCTCAAAATGGCAAGCGATGAATTGTTTCGGCGAATCAGCTGATAGACGCTTTCGCAGCTTTTTAAAAAGGCAACTTCATTCGTTGTGGTTGAATTGTCCTGTTTCAGGTCGAAAAGAAACTGTTGTTCTGAACGATAGGTTTTAATCAGCAGTCCAACGATATACCAGGTCAGGAGGGGCGTCATAATAGCAGGAAGGATTACTGAAGTAAGTAAGACTGGAGCGCTGATTCCTGAACCAAGAAGTGAGAGGATGGCGATTGATATGGATGTTGCTACTGTAACTGAAATCAAGGTAATCAAAACCACGAAACCCGTGCGTCCAAGTTTTAAGATTATCTTCAACATAGTTACTTTATCCTGAAATAATAAGTTCAATCCAAATTAGGGTCGGTTTGACCTGCGCCGGGCGATCTTGATTAGACTTTAGAGTAATTCTAAACCTTTAAGTTGGGAAATCATTATCAGGTTTTGAGTCAACGAAGAAGAACCTAATCGATAGACTTGACATCAGTAATGAAGTATTCGGTTTCAGCAAAGCAGCTTGAAGGAACACCAAGGTGTTGCTCGTATGTGAGTGCAACCTTTTTTCCAAGACTTTGATTGATTTTATTTGCTACGCTATCGTCGCGGACACTGAATAAGAATTTCTCACTCATGCTGCCAGGGATGTTGACCATGGCCAGTTCACCCTCCCATGTCTTACAAAGCCAGCCTTTTTCAGAAAGTTTCTGAACGTAGCCTGCACGCTCGCCTTTTGAGTAAGACCAGTGAAGCGTGACCCATGTATAGATTGCAGTGGCAATCATGACGAGCAAAAGAAACGGGATGGCGAATCTTAGGAATTTGTTCATTTAGTTTCCTTTTACGCTGTTTAAAATTAAATTGCTTGGATTTTTTTCATGTTCTGATGCAGATTATACTTCTAGTTGTTTTAAACCTGAACCAATACGAGGCATAATGATAGATGAAGTGATAAGGAGAGTTTTGTGAGCGATAAGCTTTTAAGTGAAACGGTTCAGCAATTGAGTCTCGAGTATTTCGCTGACGAAGACAGGTTATTTCTTAAGACTGGATTTTCAGATGAAACCGAATATTCAATTTGGCTTACTCGCCGAACTGTGAAATCCATCTGGTTCCAGCTCAAAGAGCTGGATGAATTGGACCAGAGTTTGAATCATGTACCGGATGAGGTCACTATCAAGAGGGAAGTCAGTCCAATAGAAACCTTGAACCAGGCTGCCATAAAACGTCCAGAACTTGAAGCATATAAAAACAGAGTCTCCAGATTGCTGCATCCTGTTCTTGCTTCGAGTTGTGAAGTCAAAGAAGTCGATTTGAAGTTCACAAGCTTAGAGTTTGTTGCCAAAGACGATCATGTGTTAAGAATCGTCCTCAATGATGAGCTCAAGAAGATGATTCTAAAACTGCTTGATCAGGGGCTCAAGGAAGCTTCCTGGAACATCGGCGCTCATCACGCTCATATCATGGTTAGCAACCAGAACATCCGACCTTTATTGCATTGATGGATAATTGGAATTTGCTGCAAAGGAGCCTGAATGCCGTATGGCATCCATGTTCGCAAATGAAAAGCTTCGAAACAACCCCTTTGATCCCGATAAAGCGCGGAGAAGGTGTCTGGTTAGTCGATTACGATGGGAAACGTTATTTGGATGCGGTAAGTTCATGGTGGGTGAACTTGTTTGGCCATAACAACTTAAAAATCAAGACTGCAATTCGGAACCAGTTGGATGAACTTGAGCACGTCATCCTTGCCGGTTTTACTCATGCACCTGTCATCGAGCTTTCTGAGCAACTTACCAACCTGACACACTTGGGTCACAGTTTCTATGCTTCTGATGGAGCATCCGCAACTGAGATTGCACTCAAGATGAGTTTTCATTACTGGCAGAACGTCAACCGCGTAAAGAAAGACAGATTTATCTGTCTTAAGAATAGTTATCATGGTGAAACGATTGGTGCGCTTTCCGTGACTGATCTTGCGATTTTCAAAGATGCCTACGCCCCTTTGCTGCGGCAAACCCATCAACTGACCTCGCCTGACTGGAGGTTGGCCGAAGTGGGTGAGGGTGCCCGTGATTACGCTGTAAGATGCGCCGTGGTTCTAGAGGAGTATCTATCCATCCATCATGATTCAATAGCAGCCTTTATTCTGGAGCCGCTGGTTCAGTGTGCAGGGGGAATGGGGATGTATCATCCGATATACCTGACACGCGTCCGAGAGATCTGCGATCGATTCCAGATACATCTTATTCTGGATGAAATCGCAGTTGGATTTGGACGAACAGGTACCATGTTTGCTTTTGAGCAGGCAAATATGCTGCCGGACTTTCTTTGCCTTTCGAAAGGCATCACAGGGGGTTATTTACCTTTGTCTGTCGTACAGACAACCAATGATATTTACGAAGCTTTCTATGATGACAAGGTTTCCCGTGCTTTCCTGCATTCACACAGTTACACCGGTAATCCTTTGGCCTGCAGCGCAGCGCTCGCTACGCTTAATATTTTCAAAGAAGAAGAAATTCTAAACAGAAATCAGGATAAACAGGCCTACATCAACAAAGCTCTGAGTGAGCTTGAAGTGGTTAAAATGAAAGGTTTGAGAAATACGGGAATGATCTGGGCATTCGATGTGGATTCCGAGAACAAGGATTTTGCAAGGCATATTTATCTTGCTGCACTGGATAGAGGACTTTTACTTCGTCCAATTGGAAATACGGTATATTGGATGCCGCCATATGTCATCGAACCAGAAGAGATGGACTTCATGATAAAGACAACCATTCAATTGGTGACAGAATGCGCCTGATTGGATGGTTTCTGGTTTTCATCAGTATTCCAGTCTATGCTCAGCTTCCCGGTCCTGTCCTGAAATCCCTTCAAGCCAAGGGTGTCCCGCTTGATAATGTCGGCGTTTTCGTTCAGCGAATTGATGCGAAAGATCCTTTAATAGACTATCAGGGTGACGTTCCCATGAATCCTGCATCTGTCATGAAGGTACTGACAAGTTATGCGGCGCTGGATTTGCTGGGAATCAATTATCGCTGGAAGACGGATTTCTATGCCGTCAACCCTCCTGAAAATGGCAGGTTGACTGGGGATATCTGGGTAAAGGGCAGCGGCGACCCTAGTTTAGACACTTTCGCCTTGCATGAGATAAGCAGCCAGCTTCGCCAGGAATACGGAATCAATAAGATATGTTGCAGGCTGGTCGTTGATGATTCCGCTTTTGAGCCGGTGGCATTCGATTCTAACGTATTCGATGGAGCGCCCTTCCGTGCCTACAACTCGCCAGCAGAAGCCTTGATGGTCAATCAGCAGGCCCTGCGCCTGGAATTCATTCCGGGGGAGGGTAGTTTAACCTTGGTTACCTATCCTTCCTGGCGTTGGCTCCATGTAGTTTCTGATGTGAAAGTAGTAAATGGACCGTGCGAGGAATGGAGGGATAAGCTAGTTTTGCAATTGAACGGCGATGTTTTCACTGTTCATGGAGAATTCCCAAAAACCTGTGGCGAGAAATACCTTGATGTTAGCTTTATGAAGGGCCCGGAATATTTTTCATCCTTGTTTTATGCGATATGGGAGAAGGAGGGCGGAGCATGGGAATGGCAGTCGTCCGAAGAGAAGCAGGGCTACCCTCAATGGCGCATGGATAAAGTTCCCGTTACCGCAAAACTTCTGGTGGAGCATGAGTCCCCAATGCTGGCTGATATTTTGAAAGACATGAATAAGACAAGCAACAATGTAATGGCACGCGCGATTTTTCTTGCATTAGGCCAGGCTCCTGATTTTTCGGAAAGTGCATCGATCAGGAAAAGCGAGAAAGCCTTAAAAGACTGGCTTGCAAAAAAAGGCATGGAGTTCCCGGAACTTGTCTTGGAAAACGGATCGGGTCTCTCTCGGAGCGACAGGATATCTCCGAATCACCTCGGTCAGCTTTTAAGGCTTGCCTATGCCAGCCCTGCCATGCCCGAACTCCTCTCCTCATTGCCAGTCTATGGGCTTGACGGTACCCTTACGAAAAGAAACGACGTTCAGATAATCGGGAAAGCCCATCTCAAGACCGGTTCATTGGATAATGTAAAGTCGCTGGCAGGGTATCTTCTTGATGCAGAAGGCAAGACCTGGGTAGTGGTTTTCATGGTTAACGGGCTAAAGGCCGAGGCAAGCAAAGAGGCTCAGGATGCATTATTATCATGGGTTTATCATCATGAATAGGAACATCATTTTAAAGAACCAGTATAATGACAGGAGAGGTTAATGACACATGAGGTATGAAATGAAAGGCTTTAAATTACTCGCAGGCTTAATGATGCTGACAGCTTTTGGCATCAGTGGATGCAAAGCGGATTCTCAAAACTCGACAAAGGAAAATTCTGGCATGTCGCAAACAATCACCGAATTAGTAAAAAAAGACATTGAAATTGGGCAGGGTCGTGAAGCCGAACCTGGCTTTAACATTACTGTGAATTACACCGGATGGCTATATGACCCAAGTAAATCAGATGGCAAGGGTACGAAGTTTGACAGCTCGCTAGACCGTCATGAGCCTTTTGTTTTCTTTTTAGGCGGCGGTCAGGTTATTCGTGGCTGGGAGGAGGGGTTTGCCGGAATGAAGGTGGGAGGAAAACGTACCCTGATCATTCCACCAGAATATGGTTATGGTGCCCGGGGCGCCGGCGGGGTGATTCCGCCAAATGCCACGTTGATCTTCGAAGTGGAATTGCTTGATATCAAATAAGATCGAATATGTGTCAGTAGCAGGATGGACTGGAAAAAAGAGGCAATGGAATGAAAGCTAGGATCAAATGGGTTGAAAATGTCTGTTTTATGGGCGAATCGGAAACCGGGCACGCGGTCGTGCTCGATGGGGCACAGGAGGCCGGTGGGCGTAATCTTGGTATGCGGCCGATGGAGATGCTGCTGATCGGGATGGGGGCATGTACGTCTTTCGACGTTGTCACCATTCTTAAGAAAGCTCGCCAACCCATAACGGATTGTGTGGCAGAGATCACCGCCGTGCGTGCAGAAGAGGTTCCTAAGGTCTTCACCAAGATCCATGTTCATTTCGTGGTGACAGGCAGAGCTTTGAATGCCTCTCAGGTCGAGCGTGCTGTTAAGCTTTCTGCCGAGAAATACTGTTCGGCTTCGATCATGCTGGGCAAATCGGCAGAAGTGACGCACGACTTCGAGGTTGTTGAGACGCCAATCTGATTTCTTGAGCGGGTATATTTCAGTTATCTCCGTTTTATATAGTCCATTCGGACTATTTACATTAACTATCATTTTCATTGATTATCTGAAAACGTCTTAAGAGCTTGGTTTTAAAGACGATTTTATTAAATTTGATATATTTGACAAATATATCAAATAAACATAAGTGTGATTTGTTTTTTTACTTGGATATACCGTGAAGCAGGCGAGGGATTGCGTGAAACTCTACAAAGGGGTC
>CAIPBJ010000096.1 GCA_903863255.1 uncultured Methylophilaceae bacterium | reverse complement strand
TAAATAGTCATATAAATCAACTACTTAAACTTGCTGGCGGTGGAACGAGTTTTATGCTAACCATTCTCAGATTAAATTCCCATTAACAGGGTAATTTACAGGGATTTTTAATAAATTTATGGCGAATATTTTTTCAGAATGTCTCTAAAACCTAGCCTATAAAAGGGATTTAAGCATTTAGATAAAAAATTATGAAAAATTTATCAGGGAATTTAAATTGTGGAAACAGGGAAATATAAAAAGCATATAAGGCAATCATAATTAATTTTCAGAAAAAAAATTTTCATAATCAATCTCATTTATTTAAATATAAAACTATTGTATTACATTAAATTCAGCCATAGAATTAGTAAATATTTCCATATAAAACACAATATATAGTGTTCGCGTGAAAATATTTATTAAATGCCTTTTGATGAAATTCCGTCACTAACTTAGAAGGGATATTAAAATGAAAGAGCCTGGATTAGATGGTCGCCATCGTGATAAAGATGGAAGGATTCAACAGAAACGTGGAGATACACTCAACAAGAACCTATCAGAACCTATTCCCCAATTCTCACCAAATGCAAAACTATCTACCATGAGAAAAGAAACAGGAAAAATAAGCGAAAAAGATGTAAGAGAAGCTGCAAAAAACCGGCGATAATCATTTCTTTTATGTTGCAAAACTTAGATTTATATTCTCTGATTTATAAGATACCAGCAACATTCTGGGGAGTAGTTATTGGTTCATTCTTCTCAATTCTTGGTGTTACACTGTCCAATCGTGCAAGCGATAAACGTTTGCGCGACCAATTTGATCATGAACGTGTTCAAAAAACAAAAGAACGTGAAATGACAATAAGGAAGGAAGTATTCCTCGATGCTGCTGAGGCTGTGCATGCAGGCATTAATGCCATCTCTCGTTTTGCCAATTTGGACATTTCAAATGATGCTGTTACAAAAGATTTTGTAGAAAGATCCCCTTCCATTGCAAAAATTCACGTAATTGCAAAAACTTCCACGGTAATAGCGATGACAAATCTTAGTGGAGAACTAAGTTCGGTTTATCTAAAATTGTTTGCCAAACGTTATGAATTACAGGTTGAAAAAAATAAAATTCAATTACTTGATAATCAAATAGCTGATTTTGGTAGGGAAAGAGATAGATTCTTGGAGCTGTTAAAGCAATACAACGTTGAGGGATTAGACAATGCCAGGCGCTGGAATGCAATTCAAGGAAACTTTGATTTCGAACAAAAAAGAATCTTAGATTCTATTGATCAACGCAATAAATTAATGAATGCTTTATTGCCATTACAACTCGAATTTACAAGGGAATGCGTAAACGAATTGGCTAGAGTAAGTGAACTAGTTTTTCCATTATTAACAGAAGTTAGAAAAGAACTAGAATTGCCCTTTGATGAAATTCTGTATCGAGATGCAATGGAGCATGGCAAGTTAAAACAAAAAGAGGCTCTTGATAATTTTATTCAAAAATTTATGCCTAAAACAAAATAGAAAGTTTACTTAACTTATTCTATGTTGAAACTAAGTACAAGAAATTCTAATAGAAATTTACTGAAATTCTTATAAGATAATCAAGTAATGAAATTTGGGAAAAATTATTTTAAAATCATAATATAAGAGTGGAATTCGCCCCAAAATGAAAAAATTAAGTTATCACGTCTAGTATATTTTATTTAATTCGAAGGAGAAGCCAGTGCCAAATCAAGTGCTGATTATTCATGGCTGGAGTGATACATCTGAATCATTTCACAATCTTGCAAATTTTCTAAAATCTCATGGCTTCCAGACAATAGAACTTTGGCTTGCTGACTATATTTCAATGGACGATGATGTTCGTGTATCTGATGTAGGAAAACGAATGTCCCAAGTCATTATTGATATGACTAATTCAAAACAGCTTGCTGAAACTTTCGACGGCATTGTCAAATTAACTTTTCTAGAATCTAAAAACCCTAAGTCCATGAAACTCTTCATGTAGCAGACGGACTTAGGATAACGGCTTGCCAACATTCAAAACTTCTAGCACGCAATATTCGATGTGTGGATGCAGTAGTCTTGTGTTGGTCATAACGAAAGTAATCATAGATTGTTGCGAAATTACTTAAGAACCGTTGTGCTTGTTTTATTGACTTGAAACATCGCATCTTAGCTTCTCTTAACCGCGTTGGTTGATGCGAGTTCTCAGCTCGGTTGTTAGCGCCTTTGTCTCGTTTATGCGCTGAGACTGCAAACAATGATTTACATGGCTTAACGTAACTTTTGAGTTTATCAGTCACAATGATTCTAGGGGTTTCATTATGCCTGCGTAGCTTCTGCAAAAAACGTGCAGCGGCCAGCTGGTTGCGTTTACGCTGAACAAGAAGGTCTATCGTTTGTCCATCTTGGTCAACAGCGCGCCATAGATACATCATTTCTCCACCTATTCGACAATATACCTCATCTAAATGCCAGTTATCGCCCCACTGCTTACTCCCTTTTAGTTTTCTGGCATAGACGAAACCGAACTTTAAGCACCAATTGCGGATAGATTCATAGCTCAAAGTCAGTCCACGTTCTGCCATTATTAATTCAATGTCCCGGTAGCTTAGTGAGAATCTATAATATAGCCATACACAATGGCTAATCACCTCAGGTGGGAAACGATGACGTTTGTATAAGAGATCTTTTTGCATAAGCAATGTTAACCCGCACATTTGTAATCACCAAACTTTTACAGGTTAACTTGACAATGCCGGTCAAAGCGGCATTGATCTCTTTGAAATGTGCGCGGCGTTTGGCTTGTGCGGCCAGCGCTTCTGCACTGGGCGGCGGTGCCATCTGAAGAAATAGATCGTCTAACAAGCTGCTCATGCGACGCCCTTATAGCTTTCCCTTGTCCAACATGTCAAGGATGCTTTTACTCAGCGCACTTGCGTCAAATAAATGCGTTTTAATTAACTCTCTTAACTTTTCTCGCTCATAACCAGATTGCTCTAATGGCAAAGTACTTGTGGCCACTGAGAGTGCAATCAATTTTAAATGC
>CAIPBJ010000095.1 GCA_903863255.1 uncultured Methylophilaceae bacterium | reverse complement strand
CTGTTGAGTACAGAATTCAGTCCTTATGTTTAACCCCAAATTAATGTCCAACATTTGGGGGTCAGTTCACTTTTGAGTGCTTTTTTTATTTAGGAATGGTTTAATCTCATTAAATAAGGAAAAAGATTAGCTGGAAATAAAAAGTGCATGTTTGCAAAGCATGCCTGACAGTTAAAGACAATAATAACCGTATTTGTATCGATCGCTTTTTGTTCATTAAAGGGGAAAACATGAAGAAAGTCATTCTTGTTGTCACGCTTTCAATTATTGCCAGTCCGGCATTCGCCCAAAAGTCCTGTGAGGCACTCAAGGATGAGATCACGAAGAAGGTAGAATCCAAGCACGTCAAAAACTATCAACTGGACATCGTTGATAAGGACGAGGTGAAGGACCAGAAGGTCGTAGGGAGTTGTGATTTAGGTAGAAAAAGGATCTTGTACACAAAGAACTGATTGCCGGATGCCGATCTTGATGCTTAAAGCCCGTACCCTGATACGACAGCCCAAATTATAATGAGGCTGGATAAAAGGTTCTTCCCGTTTTTCCTGATGATTTTTCGGGCCATTCTCGGGCCAGTTGTCGTTGCCCTGTCAATTTTTTCTCCGCAGCTTGGAATGTTTGGTATTTGCCTGGTTCTGGCTTTTCTTTCCGATGTGTTTGATGGCGTTTTGGCGCGCAAACTTGATGTTGCGACGCCCGGTCTGCGCCGCCTAGACAGCGCGGCTGACACGGTTTTTTATCTATCCGCGCTCTTTGCCGCATGGCATCTTCACCCGGATTTCATCCTTGGTCATATCGATTCACTTGCGTTCCTCGCTTTCCTTGAGGTATTCCGTTACGGCTATGATGTCATCAAGTTCGGGCGCGAGGCAAGCTATCACATGTGGACCTCGAAACTATGGGGTATCCTGCTTTTTGCCGGTTTTTTTGAAATGCTGGTGTTTGATAGCTCAGGTTTTGCAGTAGACTTGGCAATCTATTCCGGTATTCTGGCCGATTTCGAGGGGCTTGCCATATCGTTCTTGCTCAAGTACTGGAAAAATGACGTCCCGACCTTATTTCATGCTATTCGACTGCGAGCCGAACAATTTAAGGGTGGATACGATTGAACAGTTATCCTGTTTATTGTCAGAACGGCTTCCAGATTCATATTTAATTTCTGGGCAAAACATCCGTTTCACAGTCTATAATTAAAAGATCATGGGACTATATAAAAAAAATACAGACATTCAACTATCTGATATTCAGTCTGAATTAATTTCAGAGATCATCCGGGCACTCTATGGTGAGAAATTGATGGCGCAATTCATGCCACTGCTCTTTCTTCCGTTCATGGTCTTTTCTGTTTTCTTTTATATCGTGCTTAACAAGTTGAGTTTCAACCTGATCGTTTGCAGTGTCACGATATTTGCTCTGGCCTATTTGGGACGTTACCTTCTTGTTGCCATCTACTTCAAGGATAAAGCTGCGGACAGTCAGGAAGGGTGGCTCCTTAAGTTCAGAATCGCCACAGGATGTTGCGGTCTTGCATGGGGTATCTCCGGAATCCTGCTGATGTTGCCCAATGACAACGTCATCCAGTCCATCATGCTGATGATTTTTGCCGGTATCTCGGTCGCTGCTGTCGTGGCCTTTGCGATTGATAGGGTTACCTTAAATGCCTTCGTTTTTACCGTGCTTGTGACGATAGCGCCACGCTACCTGATGATCGGTGGCCTCTCCTCCAAGATGGCATTATTGATTATCCTGTTCATTTGCTTCATGGTGATTTCCACCCGCAAATTAACGAAAAGCCTGCACGAGAATATACGACTGCGCATTCATGCGGATAAAAGCAATGAAGTGCACAATGCTCTGGCGCAAAGGCAGAAATTGCATATCGAGCTCACGCCCATGGGCGTGATTGAATGGGATACCGATTTCAGGGTGCGGGCATGGAATTCTGCCGCTGAAAGGATCTTTGGTTATACGGCTGAGGAGGCAATCAATCAGCATGCGGATTTCATCGTTCCCGGCAGTCTAAAGGGACATGTTTTTGATGTCATGGGGAGCCTTGTCAGCAATCTGGAGACGAATCATTCCAGGAACCAGAATGTTCGAAAGGACAACCAGGTCATTGATTGCGAGTGGTTTAACACAAGGCTGAAAGACAGTGCAGGAAAGGTGATAGGGATCGCGTCTCTGGTTCAGGACATCACAGCCTACAATCGGGCGCTAGAGGACGTTCAGCGATTAGCGTATTTTGACGCCCTTACCAACCTGCCGAATCGAAGGCTGATGCTTGACCGCCTGCAGCATGCCCTTGTCCAGAGCGAACGAACCCAATCCTATGGCTGCCTCATGTTCATTGATCTTGATAACTTCAAGACTTTGAATGATACAAAGGGACACGCTGTCGGTGATCTGCTGCTTAAAGAGGTTTCAATCCGCCTGCAGAAAGCATTGAGGGCGGTGGATACGATTGCCCGAATCGGTGGGGACGAGTTCGTTTTTGTGCTTGAGAACCTGGGGACAGACTATAACTATGCCATCGCTGCAGCAAGTTTCATTGCTGACAAAGTCATCAGGGAATTCCATTATTCGTTCAATTTGAACACCTACGAGCATCGCTGTTCACCAAGCATCGGAATCTGCATGTTCCTTGGCCAGGACGTGAACGGGGACGACATACTGAAACATGCCGACACAGCCATGTATCAGACAAAACGAGCCGGGCGTAACCATTGGCGTTTCTATGATGAGAACATGCAGCCAGTGCTCGATCTGAGAGCCAATCTTAAAAACGACTTGAGTCTTGCGCTCTCGCATTCGCAGCTCGAACTTTATTTCCAGATGCAGGTGGATAAGTTGCGATCGATTACCGGAGCTGAAGTCCTGCTTCGATGGAAACATCCCGAACTTGGAATGGTATCACCGGCGGAATTCATCCCGCTGGCAGAAGAGTCCGGCTTGATCATCAGCATCGGGACATGGGTGCTCGAACAGGCCTGCAAGCAGCTTTTTGAGTGGAGTCAATCGCCTGCTGCAAGTCATCTAAGATTGTCGAT
Organism: uncultured Methylophilaceae bacterium; assembly: GCA_903863255.1. GTDB lineage: Bacteria > Pseudomonadota > Gammaproteobacteria > Burkholderiales > Methylophilaceae > CAIPBJ01. The sequence continues at coordinate 14,284 of CAIPBJ010000095.1, read as the reverse complement.
CAATGTCAGTGCCCTGCAATTTAGCCAGCCGGATTTTGTGAAGGTCGTGAGTCAGGCCATTGAGAAAAGCAAGTGCAACGGTGCGCTGCTGACTCTTGAACTGACTGAAAACCTGGTCATGCAGGATATCAATGATGTCATAACAAAAATGCTGGCATTGAAGCAGATAGGTGTTTTGCTTTCCATGGATGATTTCGGGATGGGCTACTCCTCCCTTTCCCACTTGAAACGGTTGCCTCTGGATGAATTGAAGGTCGACAAGAGTTTTGTTCATGATGCGCTTGCGAGTTCAGACGATGCGCTGATTGTTCAGACTATCATCACGATGGGTAAGAAACTTGGGTTGTCCATCATTGCCGAGGGTGTTGAAACCGTCGAGCAAATGGCGTTCCTGCATGAATCCGGTTGCGAAGCGTTTCAAGGTTACCTGTTTGGCAAACCCGTGGATCTTAAATCGTTTCAGGAACACATGGGCATGATGCATACGTCTGAATAACAAGTAAAAGTTGTTATTGATTTTCAAGGTTTTATAACACATAAAAGTCTGTATAATCGAAAAAGGTGTAAATTTATTCGACTTTCAAAAGGGGAGAAGCGATGCCGGAACTATCTGAATCGATCCTGATACCACGTCATACCTTGCCCGTGCGAATCATGCACTGGATCAACGTGATCAGTTTTTTTGTGCTTCTCATGAGTGGACTCAATATTTTCAATGCCCATCCGGCACTTAATCTTGGAAAATCTTCTTATAATGGGCATGAACCCATCCTGGAGATGGAGGCTGAAGAGACGGATAATGGTGAATTGGTTGGGGTCACGCGAATTTTTGGGTACGAGTTCGATACCACCGGGATATTCGGTGTGTCTAAGGACGATCAGCGGGAGTTAGTCGAAAGAGGATTTCCTTCCTGGATGACACTACCGGGACCAAAATGGCTGGCGATGGCCAGGCACTGGCATTTATTCTTCGCATGGCTATTCGTCATCAATGGTCTTTGCTACATCTATTATTCATTCAAGTCACGGCATGTTCAGGCTGATTTGTTGCCCACTTCCAAGGATCTCGCATCTATCTGGCAATCGGTCAAGGATCATGTGCGCTTCAAGCACGCAGTTGGTGACGAGGCCAGAAGTTATAACGTGCTGCAGAAGTTCGCCTACCTTGGGGTCATTTTCATACTCTTGCCTCTCATCATCCTTATGGGGTGGGGGATGTCGCCCTTTCTGAATTCCCTGCTTCCGGGATGGGTGGATTTCTTTGGCGGCCGACAAACGGTCCGGGTGATCCATTTCATTGTTGCCTGGCTTCTTGTCGCTTTTGTTTTTATCCATGTATTTGAAGTGATCATAACCGGGCTGTGGAATAATTTGCGGTCCATGATCACAGGAAAATACAGGATCACCTACCCGAATGCTAAAAAGGAGACAGGCCGTGACGAATCAAGAGGATAGAAGGCGATTCCTGATCAGGGTGTTCGCAGGCGCTGGCACGCTATTTCTGGCTGGCTGCGACCAGCTGTCGAAGTCGGAATGGGTACAGAGCCTCTTAAGTAACGACAGCCGAATCAGCCGGTTCACACATCGGCTGATTGGTCCGAGAAAAGCGATGGCTCAGGAGTTCTCCGAGGCGGATCTTTCACCTGAATTCAGAAGCAACGGTACGTCCACGCCTAATAACCCGGCATACCAGGAATTGGCCAAGAATGATTTTAAGGATTGGGCTCTGGAGGTCGGTGGGTTGGTGGAAAAGCCTCAGAAGTTTACGCTCGAACAGATAAGGGCATTGCCAAGCCGAACCCAAATCACCAGACACGATTGCGTTGAGGGCTGGAGCGCGATAGGAAAATGGAAAGGCACCCCCTTACTAGAAATTCTTTCGATTGTTGGCGTGAAGTCAAACGCAAAATTCCTGGTCTTCCACTGTGCAGACCCGATGGAAGATGATGGAACCAATAACTATTATGAGAGCATTGATCTTGAGGATGCCTTCCATCCCCAGACCATTCTGGCTTATGAACTCAACGATAAAACATTGCCTGTTCCGAACGGGGCACCTATTCGTGTGAGGGTTGAAAGGCAACTTGGCTATAAAATGGCAAAATATATCATGCGAATCGAATTGGTCGACAGTTTTGAGCATATAGCAGGCGGTAAAGGTGGATATTGGGAGGACCAGGGTTATGAATGGTACGCCGGAATATGATCAATCCCGTTCGTTTCAGGATCCCACTACTATGATCATCCCGATTAAGTAAACTATATTCTTCAATCAATAATCTCGAATTAATATGATTTGTATACGTTGCAATAGAAACCTGCCTGATGATGCTAAATTCTGTCGCTTTTGCGCGGCTGAGCAAAACCTGAAGTCAAAGCCTTCGGCAAATCAGACTCAAAAACCAAAGTCGCTTCCAAGCTGCATAAACTGTCATGCCACGCTTATTCCCAATGCGAAGTTCTGCAAAGTTTGCGGCACGCCTGCAGCAAAATCCAACCCCAAACCGGAAGTCAAACCGGAATCTGTCGTGATGCCGGCTGCCCCTTCCGTCAAGGCACAGTCGCTGGAGCAGCAACCTGTTAAGCAGGTGACGGCACCTCCCGTTAGGCCGAAGGTCGCTTCGCTGACTTCAGAAAAGGCGAAATCAAATGCGATCTCTGTCCTGATCATTGTGCTGGTGATTCTGCTTGTCGGTGCGTTCGGATATTGGGGATGGAAGAACAAGAGGGCCGCGGAGAACGAGCCCAATTCGGATACATTGCAAAAAAGTTCGGATACAGTAACAAAAGACCAGAAGCCAGGAAGTTAAGTTCAGCTTCATCTGACATGGAGCGGGAAGAAGGTCTCGAACCTAAGCCTCAACCTTGGAAAGGTTGCGCTCTACCAACTAAGCTATTCCCGCAAATCGCATCAAAATTCGGATTTTTTCATAACAGCAGGCATTCTAACATTGCTCGAGGGAATACCTGATTCATTTTTTAAGCGTGTGCCATTCTTGGGCCAGGCTGTACCCTCAATGGGAATTGTTAATCGTTCTGCTTCGTCAACAGGTTGTGAAGTTCCCATTTTCCTTCCCCAAGAATATCAAGCTCCTTCGTATGGAAGTTAATTAGGCTGCTTCTATGCCCCACGCTTATGAGGATGCTGTCAGGAAGTGATTCGCGAAGAAGCTGGTACATCGCAAGTTCGAGACCTTCGTCCATTGCCGAGCTGGCCTCGTCCAGGAAGACCACCTGCGGCCTGTTTAAAAGGACCCTGCCTATCGCCAGACGTTGCTGCTCGCCCAGTGACAGTATCCTGGTCCAATCCTCCTCATCGTCCAATCTGGGTATCAGATGGCTGAGATGGCATTTTGAAAGGATCTCCCTTATCGGTGCATTATCTTGGGGTTGGCCTGGGTAATGGATTGCGGATCGCAAGGTTCCAAGGGGCAGGTAGGGCTTTTGGGGCAGGAACAGCGACAGCCTGTCACTTGGGAATATGATCGTTCCTTCAGCGTATGGCCATAAACCGGCAATGGCTCGAAGCAAAGTGGTTTTACCTATGCCGGACTTTCCTCGTATCAGCAGGGAGGACGGCTGATCAAGAGTCAGGTTAAGATTTTCAAGTAATAGTTTACTGGAAGGCGTCCTAACATTGAGTGATCGAACTTCAAAGTATGTTCCATCTGCCTGGATCGATGGCGTTGATAACCTGTTGCAGGACTCTATCGAGTCTATAAACCCCGATATACGATTGATGACGGCACGGTAGCTGGCAAAGTCATCATATGATGTCCTGAAAAAGGACAAGGCGGTTTCAACTTCGCCAAAGGATTGGGCCGTTTGTATCACATCACCGAGGGTTATCTGCTTGCTGAACAAACGCGGTGCCTGGATGACGATAGGAAAGATCACGGCGACCTGACTGATGACCAGATTGAAACCCTGGAACTTCAGCGAACGAAATACGATGTCCCAATAATTACCGATTACATCCCTAAACCTGGATAGCAGCGTGATTTCTTCGACACGCTCACCTCGGTAAAACGCAATGCTCTCCCCGTATTCTCTTAACCGAATAAGGGCATAACGGAAATTCGCACTGAATTGCTCATTCAGGAAATTCAGTCGAATCAATGGTCGCCCGACTTTGAGTGCGAACACCGTTGCCGTGATCACGTAGATGTAAACGATAAAGATCATGGCCCGGGGAATCTCATGACCCAGGAGTGTCAGGGTGCCGGATAGATTCCACAGGATCAGGCTGAAGGAAAATAACGAAACCACCGCATTGAGGAGCCCCATGGACAGAGTAAGGGAGCTTGAGACGAAGCTCTCAATGTCTTGTTGTACACGTTGATCCGGATTGTCCGCACTTCCTGACAGGTACTGGCTTCGATAGTAAGCCTGATTCCCCAGCCAGTTCCCGATAAGTCTTTGAGTCATCCAAATGCGCCAGCGGATAAGGAATGCCTGTCTGAGATAGTAATTCAAAAGCACCCTGCCAACCTGAATGGATGCCAGTATGGCAAAAATCAAAAGCATGAACCAGAAGGCCGAGATATCCAAACTTTGCATCGAGCTATAAAAGCCGTTGTACCAGAATGAGAAAAGAATATTGAGACGCACCTCAAAAAGGGTCATCAATATAAGAAGCGCCATCCAGGCAAATGGAAGCTTACTTCTTCTCGGATTGAAGTAATCCCAGGTGATTAAACGGAATTGGCGCCCCCAGCTGGTGAATCGTCCCAATAGAAAGACCAGAATAGTCAGTCCTATCAGGCTGAATATAAATGCCTTGCCCAACCAGATCAGGCTCTCAAAAAGTGAATGACTCCAGTCCATTACAGCTCCGGTAATAAAAGTTTGTTCTTAAGAAATCGGGATGTTAAAACGTGCCTCAATACATTTAGCGATGTTTGCTTATCGTGGATTTAAAAATAAAGTTGAGGGATATGCTGTCCTAAAATTGATTGTTAGATTCTGAAACAAAACTCGCCTATGTTGAAAGCAGGCAGCGGTCAAAAGGGTTGCATCATCTATATTTCACTAAATGACCTCGATGTGAATCAGGTGATTGGAACCCTTTATACCGAACGATCCATGAATCGTTCCCAAGCCTGTAGTTTATTCGAAATCTCTTAAGATTGTATTTAAAAACTTTATATTGTTATCCGGAAATCAGCTTTGTTCAATGAAAGAAACGAATTCAGGATCTAAAGTCAGGCGCAACTTTTCGGACTGAAATGGCATGGAGGTCACAGTCATCATCAGCAAAACGTTGAGTCAACTAACTTAACTCATGAAATGATGTGCTTCTGAACCAATCAAAAAAATGTCAAACGCAACAAAATCGTAATGAAGTTTTGCTACGATCGCTAGATTATGAGCATGCTGATCAATTTTTCCCCGGAGTTAAGTGCCTGGCTGATTCACAACCTAGAACGTGGCTGTTCTACCGATGACATTGTGCAAAGCATGGTCGCACAGAAATTCGAGAAATGGGTTGCAGAAGGGCTGGTCGAGACTTTTCAGGTTGCGCTCAGGAACGGTAAGGAACCGCCCAAAGACTCGGTGATTCTTGAGGATCCGCTTCCGGATTACTTATACGAAACACCAAGGCTCTCTCAAGAGCCTGTCCTGATGACCTCAGACAGGAAGATACCGGTATTGCTCCGCATCCAGAAACCCGTTATCGCGTTACTCGAAGGCGTTCTTAGTCACGAAGAGTGCGATACCATTATCGAATTGGCGAAAGGACGTCTTAAGCCTTCTACAGTCGTTGATTATTCGTCCGGTATGGATAAGACGGTGGAGCATCGAGATAGCGAGGGTATGTTTTTTAAGTTACAGGAAACGGCATTCATATCCAAGTTGGACCGACGCATCTCCGAATTGATGAATTGCCCGATCGAACATGGGGAAGGACTTCAAGTCCTGCGTTATGGGACAAATGCAAAGAATACGCCCCATTTCGATTTTCTTGTTCCTGCTAATGAGGCAAATAAGGAATCCATTAAACGAAGCGGTCAACGAATAAGTACTTTAGTGGTCTATTTGAACGAAGTAAAAGCTGGAGGAGAGACGATATTCCCTGAAATCGGTCTTTCAGTCCTTCCCAGGAAGGGGAATGCCGTTTATTTCGAGTATACCAATGGCCTGGGTCAGTTGGACCTGAAATCCGTGCATGCCGGTGCCCAGGTGTTTGAAGGGGAGAAGTGGGCGTTAACTAAATGGATGCGTGAAAGACCGTTTGTTCCCGCATCCTGATTGGGTTGACCTTAATCAAGCGGACCTATGGCGATCCAAGCCTGCCCAGAGAATCGGAACCTTTGCTGGAGTTGCATGTTGCCTTCGCCGTGAATGATACGGCTCAGTAATGGAAATACCTTTTGAATGTCAGGGTCGTTTGCCCAATCCGCCGCCTTGACCTTGTAGGTGTATCTGGCAGTCGTCTCCCAGTTCTCGCCTGATTTGAATGGCTTTTCCCATTTTACAATCTTGCTGAGACTTAACTTCGCCGGGCAAAGGTCGCCATGATGTAATACCTTGATGCCGCTCGATGTGGTTGTGGTGGATTCTCTTTCTAAGTAGAATTTCTTGCCCGTATCCGACAAGACGTAACGCTTGACTGTGAGATGCGTTTCAGTCTCGCCTTCTTTACTTGTGACCTGTTCATTTGTAGATGAAACCAGACCTGCTTTTTCGAGAGCAGGCATTTGAATCGCATCATTGGTTTTTGCCGTATCGTCTTCCAGACTGACATCTATTGGCCACTCGAATTTACCTAAACAGAAATCCCCACGCTGTTCCAGACGGGATGCAAGTGCGTCAGACAGAAGTGACTCGTTTGGTTCGAGATATTCTGAGCTGGAAGCTGTATTGGAAAAGAAAAATAACCCTAAGATAAGTAAAAAATAATATTTTTTCATGATGCCTCGTATTGATAGTCGGATTTGATGGTATTCATACTTGTTATTTTTGTGGTTTGTAGTCGTCAGTCAGCGTATTCAGGAAAGCAATCAGGTCATCGACTTCCTGGTCTGTAAGCGGAGGGACACTTCCTGCCGCACGGCCATCCAGTGGCATCTGTTTGTCAATGTTCTCACGGTACTGCAATGGCAGGTCATCGAACTTCTGAACCACGCCATTTACTGTGGGATACCATCGTTCGGGGTTCGTGTCCCTGGTATTGTAAAAAAGGATGGCTTCCCGCAACGATTTTATCTGGCCGTTGTGAAAGAAGACTTGCCTTGTTGCAACATTGCGTAAAGTAGGAGTCTTAAACATGCCGCAATATTGAGCGTTTTCAGGCATGGGGTGGTCCGAACGGTCGCAAATGCCGAGGTCGTAGTGAGCATGATCGGCTTTCAAGTTGCGATTGGATGGGATGTCCTTTGTGTTTCTGGGAACCCCGATGGCGGAATAAGAAAAATCCGTGAACAGTGCAACACTTCCGTTGAGACCGGCACCGTTATAATGGCACGAGAAACAATTACCTTTTTTCGGATTGTTGAATACAAACATACCGCGTTTTTCAGCATCGGTAAGATCCCCTCCGATCTTGTTCGAAGAGTAAAGGTCGTATTTGCTGCTGTAAGGGTGGAAGCTTGGGTCTTCCAGTTGGAATGCCTGAAGGGCATACGATGCTTTCTCAAAAGCGATATCGGTTGAATTGAATATATCGTTCCCAAATGTTTTCCTGAACAATTCCGAATAGGACGATAGCCTGATCGTATTCACAACATCCTTCTTGCTTTTGTTTGCCATTTCGTTTGACGCAAGCAGGGGGATGCCGGCTTGATCTGCCAATGTGGCCGCACGGCCATCCCATGTAAACCCGCCGCCAGGTCCCGGGGCACTTATTCCGTCCGGATTGTCCATTAGGTCAGCATAAGGAGGAGTGTTGTCCTTATAACGTAAAGAGGGTACGGCACGGGTTCCAGGCAGATCCAATTTTTTCCCGCCTAACTGAACGGCAAGGCTATTTGGAGGACCGTAGGCAAAGTTCGGGTCATGGCAAGTGCTGCATGCCATTTTTCCCGAGCCCGAAAGGGACGTGTCGAAGAAGAGAATTTTTCCTATCTGTGCAGCAGGACTGAGTTCGGTCTTCCCTGCAAGCGAAATCGAGGGTGTAAACATCATGTAGAGTGCGAATACAAGCATTGTTCGGATCAAGTGGTAATCTGCATGAGCTTGGCGAAAAAACATTGAAATCCTTTGAAAATACTGATTAATCATACTGAACGGGTACCAAAAATACAGGGAGGTAACCCTCCCTGTTCATTGCAAATCCCGGGTCAGCAAATTCAAGCTGACCCAAGCGTCCTACTTAAGCGACCAGAGGTTGATCTGGTTGCTGTCCGGTCCGGTTTGAGCCGGTGTGCTGATATCGGCAGACTGCTTCTCAGTGTATCCAGCTGGTATCACGTAAGCATGATTCATTGGACGAACGGAGTCGAAGTGCGTATCCGCGCTGCTTGCATATTCAGGCAGGTCAAGAATATTCGAAGCAATGAAACCTTCCGTATACTTGGAGCGGTTCATGTATGTGCCATCCAGGTCAGGATCGGCTAGCTGGAACATGTCTTGCAGTGTACGGACAAAGGAGAAGTGGCTGTAGTAATCGCTGTCAACTAAGCCTTTAGGAGCACTTGGCTGGTTGTTAAGAACTACAAAGATACTTTCCCCGTGACCGCGATTGCCATTAGAGTAATTGTGAACAGTACTGTCTACAGAGTAGGTGCCATCAGGATTCTGCACGAGTGGTTTAGCTACAGTACTGTTGCCTGGATTCCAGCCACAGCAAGAGTTGAATCCGCTTGTTGCATTACCTTCGTCAAACATCAAGACGATGGCTACACGTTTGTTGGTGTTTTGCCACAATGGTGAAGCCTGAATCTTGTTAACGATGTATTTGACGTAGTTATCACCGCGCGTAATGATGTTGCCACCTGTTGCTGTCGGCACGTTGTTTGCAACGCTGCTGCAGTCACTTGCTGTCACTTGTGTTGTACTTCCAGCTACGGTTCCCTTTACTGTTATGCCGTGCATGTCATCGCACTGGTCAGGCATCAGGAAGTTCAGGTTTCCGACGTTGCCAGTCTGAAGGTCCGTACCGAACTGGTCGATATTGTAACCTGCGGGGATAGCGTAGTCGGAACTGTTCAGGAGCTGGGAGTCCCATTGACCGCCGCCTAAAGTACGGTTGCTGGAGTTGAACTCAACTGCACTGCGGACGTTCTGATAGGCCATGCCTGGGTGATGCTTGGTCTTGTAGAGGCCGGCTGGCAATGGAATGTTCAGGTTCGGGTTGCCGATCGTCGTTGTGTTGCCTGCAAGGGTGCCAGGAGGGTATACGTCATCCGTTGCAACTACGGCAGAATCAGCCACACTGTCAGTACGGAAGTCCTGGCCAGGGTTCATGGATTCGCTGTAAGTTCTCCAGCTCATGCCATTGGATGTCAATGCATTAAACAGGTTTGCGCGGTTCACGAGATTGTGATTCACACCAACGGTTTGAGTGCAAGTGGCTGCAAACGGTGACTTTGCAAGTCCTGGTTGCGTATTGGTCGGTAACGGCAAGTCTTGCGGAGCGTTCGCACCGGTTGCGTCACAGTTCCATTGGCTGTCGTCAGAAATACCAAAGTCATCCGCACCGCCTAGCGCAGTGTAGTTTGGTTCACTTGGGTTGCCAGTAGCGAAATAGCTGGTGAACTGATTGCCTGCTGCCAAGTAGTTATTGATGTTTGGTGCGTATGCTGAACCCTTGATGGATAAGGTCGCTTTATTTTCAAGCATGACGATGAAAATGTTATCGTAACGTGGGATGCCTTCTACGTTCATGGCTGCCTGTTGCGCTTCCAGCATCGAGATTGCAGGGCTTGTCGCAGATGGGTTGGCTGCAAGCGCGGCAGGTGAAACGTCTGCGCGATCAACCATCTTGGCAGCGAGTGTGAAACGATTCGTCAGGATCACAGACTCGTTCATGACTGCAGTCTTTGATGTGGCGTTCGCAATACGGTTCGGATCACTTAGTGCCTCTGAGACAGTTACACCAAGGCGAGCAGCAACGGCTTGGCTTTCAGCGGCAAAACTTCCGCCGGTATCTTCCATCATGCGTACGATCTCGGTGGAGATCGGTGTGATGGATACGCTTACTGGTGCTAAAGGTGAAACTGTTGCTGCGGTGATCTCAGCAGCGGCTAAGCGGAATGATACACGTTGAGTGACAGGGTTGCCTGAATTGGTCGAAGCTGTTGTAACTTCAGCAACGAGAGGGCCCCCACCGATGCGGCTGATCAGAAATGAACCGTCACTTTTACTCATTGTGTAGGGCTCGCCGGCATCACAAACTGCATTGTTGTTCAAATCGAAACATACTTTTGCAGATTGGTAAACGGAAGGAACAGTCACGGACGCTGTCGACAATGCTGGATTAGCGGAATTGACGGGTGGCGTAAAGTAAGTTCCTGCTACAGTGCCTTTGACAGTTACAAGGCCAGTTCCCGCGAAAGAAACTGGACTGAATGATATGAGTGCGCCAGCAACAGCCGCCGAAACGACGGATGCGCGGAAAAGCGCATGTTTCGTGATACGTGAATCTTTTTTCATGAGTGAACTCCTTGATTGTATATTCTGTAGTTTTATTTGAGCGTTTTAATATTAAGCTTGGCGACGGCGAGCAACGGCGCTAACCAGTGCTAATCCGGCCATCAGCATTGCATAGGTCTCTGGTTCAGGAACGGCAGCCGTTAAGGACCATTTTGTTGCTACTGCAGCTTCATATCCTTGAATGGGATTCAAATTTGCATCGGTCGTATTTGAATTGATTGCAAATACGTTGCCATTTGCAAAAGACAGCAAGTTAGTAACAGCTGCAGGATTGTTTGCTGCATCAGCATCAGCGAAAATGAAGTTATTCAACGTTGCATCTGTTGAAACAACGGGAGTGATCGTCGTGTCCCAGTTGCTAGTTGTATTGTTGAATGCTTCGGCGATCAAAGGGCCGTTAAATGCTGTTCCGTTGATTGCTACCTGAATGTTGGAAATGTTTTGGATGAGATTGCCTACCAGATTACCGGACAAGGAACCGGTAACGACTACTGGGTTTCCATTGCCAGTATTGATGTTGTCAAAGCTATAGGAAAAATCGTAAACATCAGCGTGTGCTGCGAACGAACTGAGCGCAAGCATCGTCGAAAGCGCGACTATTTTAAATTTATTCATAATGTCCTTACCCTTAGATATTTGTGAAACGATGATTAATGGAAGTGCCGTGGCCCGAAAATTAAGAGCAAAATTATTCTAGTGATGTCTTGTGACACATTGCTGAGTTTGAATTTGGACGATGAGTTGATCATCGATGGATAAGATCACTTATTTTCCTATTGATTAATATAGGAAAAGATCATGCTTGATGAATTTGGTCGGGAAAGTTAGGTATGGTTGAATTGTGAAACTTTTATGGACTAAAACCTGTGCCTCTATGGTCCGAAGTCGCACTATTTACAAATCAACACAACGATACCATTAAGAGACCCCGCTTTTAAAGGGTTAGACACGCGATGTTTTTATTACAACATGCTTTTTCTATTGCTTGTTGTTCCTGGTATTCATGCTGACGATAATGACGCCTGCTAACACAAGCGTTGAACCAGTGATCTGCAGCCAAGAGATGTTTTCGTTCAGGAACAGGTATGCCATGAATATCGTGCTGATCGGACCGATCGATCCGATCAGGGACGTGCTGCCCGATCCTATGCGACGTATTGCAAACGATAGCAGGAAGACTGGCAAGATGGTTGAGAATATCGCCATCCCTAAAGCCAGTTCGTAGACCTTTAAAGGTAAATCCAGGGTCGAGATCGGGCGAATCAGGAAGAATTGAAGCAAGGTTGCGCCACAAGCGATGATCATTGCATAGGCGGTGAATCTCATCGAGCCGATTCGGGAAATCGCATGGCCTGCACCTACCAGGTAGATCGAATACGATAGTGTGCTCATGAAAACTAGTGAGGCGCCTAATGAGACGTTTTGATTCTGAACACTCACACTATTGATAAAAACGAGGGCAATCCCTGCATAACTTAACAACATTGCTGCAATCACGGTCTTTTTTATGGGTTGCCTGTAGATTAGCGCTCCCAGTAACACGGTCATGGTTGGATAAAGGAAAAGGATCAGCCTCTCTAGGCCTGCAGAGATGTATTGCAAACCAAGGAAGTCAAGAAGGCTTGACAGGTAATATCCCACGAAGCCTAGTCCCAATAAGACGAGTTTGTCGTGTTTTTTGAGCGGAACGGGATGCTGACGGGCAGACCATATGCCGATAGCGATGAAAAATGGAAGAGAAAATGCCATGCGTAATGCAAGCAAGGTTACGGCATCGGCATGTTCAAGGTAAGCCAGTTTTACAAGGATTGCCTTTCCAGAAAAACCGATCGCGGCAAGAAGGGCAAGGCATACTCCTATGAGGATGTCTTTACTGGGTAATGGATGTGTCGCTGGTCTCTTGATCATTGGGTAGCAGTAATTCGTAACGTCGGTTGCATCAAAAAAGGTCGCAATGCTTGTTCCTACAGGGATAATACCATATAGCCTTAACGGACTATTGTCTGCCTCGAAAGCATCAAAGATAATGCCCCACAATTTATGGTCATGACTTTCTGCACGTTCTGTGATCGTATCCTTGAACCGATAAAATATTTTTTATGTTTAAAATTATTGTAATGAACAAAAATAGTTGCTATGAATGGATGCAGGACTTGGCATTTGTGAGATATTCTTCACGAATGAATCGGTTTTTTGTTCATTATCTTTATTTAGACGCCAGATGATGAAAGTTTTATCGACATTACTTCTTTTGCTGTTTCTTGATTCCGCTCAAGCAGGGGATACGGTTTGCGATGATCAGACCCAGGAAAAGAAGCTTTCTGCTTTTTTTCAGGATGAGCCTGATTTTCTCAAAAACAAGTCTTTTAAAGTGCTCTGTACTATCGCCCCCCTCAAGCATGATCTTGTCAAAATAGAGGCGAATGAGTTTGTGGATGGGGATAGGAACGAATTGCATACCCTTGTATTCGATGGACTGGAAGTTTATGGCAATGTCCTTCATCAGGATGATTTCTTACCTTTCAGTGTCACGGTCACATCGGACAGATGGTTGATTCCTCAGGGTTTGAACATCGGCGTGGCAACAGAAAAGATTACAGAGGTGCTAGGTAAGCCGGATGAGATTTCAGGAAGTGAGTTGGCTTATCATGGTGAACATGAAAGCGTCATTTTCTTGGTAAAAGATGGTCACGTCTCAAAAATAACATTCGCTTTCTATTCAGATTAAAACATTCCCCGTGTGTTGCTTCAATATCTTGGCTTGATGAAGTGTTCGTCTGGTATCAATTTTTCCTGTTTATATCCGTTAATTAACTTATAAAAGCATGCTTGTTCAACTTTTTATTATGAATGAACTTGTTTTATCCTGTAATTAATGTGATGAAGTAATTGATTTGACTTCTTTATTCGATATGTATGGAGATTATTATGGCTTATCCAAGTGATATTCAATTCTACGAAGTGGATGGATTTCCTGTTACTTTGGGTGTCGTACCCGATATCCCTCAAATTCCTTATTGTGCGGTTTGGGATAAAGAAGGTCCGAGAGAGTTCTCGGTCGGTGTTGCATTCCACTATGGGATCGCTATTACCAAGGAACGATTTGAATCATTGGTGATCAGGTTCTTATCTGAGACCGAAACAGCTTGAATCGTTAACAGCTTGCAATGTTAATGATGAACCGTCTCACGAACCCCATGTATTTTATTGTCCATTCAATATTGGCTGTCTAGTAATGCCGGCTTTTACTGGCGGACTTCAAAAGCTGTGTTATCAAAAACGGCATTCTTTTTCTGGCGAGTTCCACTCCAATTGATATTCAGGTAACGCCTTGCCGGAACCTCGATCATAAAATAGCTCACTATCGCACATAATAGTGCAGAAATCAGCAAACTTAATTATTAGCTTTTAGAAGTAATCTAAAATCTAATAATTGAAAAGGTTGTTCGCTTCGTTTTTAAAGTGACTGGTTATCAATACACTAATTTATTTAAGCTAAGTTATAAGTTGTTATAGGAGCCAATGCATATAAAAAAACCAGCACGAGGCTGGTTGATTAATTGATACCTGATTGATCTGTTTGGTCGGGACGGTGTGATTCGAACACACGACCCCTTGCACCCCATGCAAGTACGCTACCAGGCTGCGCTACGCCCCGAACCGCCCGCCTAATACTAAATGCGGGATG
>CAIPBJ010000094.1 GCA_903863255.1 uncultured Methylophilaceae bacterium | reverse complement strand
CTGATGTCGCACATATTTGATGAGTATGCTCCCGTCAAGCCCGACATGCCTTCCCGTCGTAATGGCGTGTTGATTTCTGCAGAGAATGGCGAAGCCGTTGCCTATGCGCTCTGGAAACTGCAAGATCGTGGACGTATGTTTTCTGTTCCTGGGGACAAACTGTATGAGGGCATGGTGATCGGGATCCATAGTCGTGACAACGATCTGATTGTGAACCCAGTAAAAGGCAAGCAACTAACGAACGTTCGTGCATCCGGCACGGATGAGGCGGTGCGCCTCGTTCCAGCCGTTCAGCTGACCCTGGAGTCGGCTGTCGAATTCATCGATGACGACGAACTGGTGGAATTGACACCTAAGTCTATCCGTATTCGTAAGCGTTATTTATTGGAACACGAACGCAAGAAAGCTGCAAAAGAATAGTTAAGATGTGGGGGGGTAATTAGTGTTACCCCAGCATGTTAAGATCGGACTTTTGCAATGTCCTATTTTGTGTGATTCATGAGCGCAGCGACGTATTTATTTTTCCAAGCCGTCGCTTCATGTTGGTGCTGAATTGGTGTCTGGCAGAGAAGAGTGCGATTTGACTCTTTCTGATTGGTAAGGCTGATCTGCTTGCCACGTTTCTTCTTCGAGAGTTGCGTGAATTTATTATTTTTTTACGAAGTCTCGAACGATCGAGACCAACTCATCACTCGAAATCCGACATGTTTTTTTTGATATTGTCACAAAAACGCTCTAATGACCTCTCCCCCCGTTACTGTATAAAAATGACTTACGCAGTAACGCTTTTTTAGAATATAAGTATACATCTAAAAAAATATACGTATACACCCGATTTAAAAGCGTTACATCTATTTTTTTAAACCTAAAAATAATCCACAGGCTAGTAGTTAAACAACTTCTTTGTAGTAGGGTTGATTTGCTCCCAGTGAAACTGGGAGCTGAAGGATCAATTAGCGTAAAGTGCGTGAGAACAGCTGCACAGCCAGTTGGTAGCCTAGCAATGCAAGTTGAGGATCGTAGCGATCGCCTTCATCGCGCATGAATGCATGCTGGCCGTTGAATTCATGCCAAGTGAACTTGATGTTGGTGCTGCTTAACTTGGCATATACTTCGGCTCGTCCAGCCGCAGGAATGTGAGGATCCTGTTTTCCCCAGACCATCAGAAGTTCGCCTTTGATATCGGAAAGCCTATCCATGCTATGTTGACCAGGTTTGTTGGGGATGATTTTTGTGTGCAGGTCAGTGGCATAGAAACATGCGGTTGCCTTCACTTCAGGCTGCAAGGCTGCGCGAAATGCAAGATGCCCGCCAATACAGAATCCCATGGCTCCAATGTCTCCAGTGCACCATTCTTGATTCTTGACAAAGTCAATCATGGCTCTGTTGTCGGTGTCATAGCCTTGAACATCTTTAGCTGATTTATCGGCATTTCCTTTATCCCTACCGGCATCGTCATAACCAAGAACCGTTCCAATAGGATTAAGTTCGTGGAATACTTCGGGTACAAGCACAGCAAATCCATGCCCGGCCATAAGGCGTGCGGCACGCTCGATTGGGCCGGTTTGTTGAAATATTTCCGAATAAAATAAAAGTGCAGGATAGCGGCCTTCTCCTGCAGGGCGGTGCACATAAGTACGCATCAATCCAGTTGGGGTGGGTAAATCTACAATATGGCTCTGAACGTTCACGCAGGTCTCCTCGATGTTAAAATTATTTTATTGCTGATTCATGGTTCGATTTTACATGGCTTCATGTTGGGATGCACGACTTCTGGGGCATATCCAGTTCAAATTTAGTAAGAATTTTAAAATTTGACCATTATTACTTGGGGTATAATTTGTTCCGATGATTCCGATAATTACCCTTATTCTAGTAATCCTTCTATGCCTGCTGCTTGCATGGTTCATCCATCGTCAGGGCAACGGTGAACGGTCGCATCAGTTCCTAATTAATCATATGGAAGAAAAGCATCGGATGATGCTCATGGACATGAATGATGGGTTAAATAAGCTTGGTGACCGTCTGAATGCCATATCCACCGAGGGAAACGAACGGCTTAAATCGACCGTTGCACAAGAACTCAAAGAGACGCGAGATGCTATGCAGGCTTTACAGGTCGCTCAGACAAGTAATCTTTCGCAAACAAGAGAATCGGTTCTGGAGAAACTTCATACTACACTTGCCGAACAGGGGAAGATAGAACAGGCATTCATTCAGGATTCGATGCTAAAGGCAACCACCCAGCTAATTTCAAGTATCGAGGCACTTTCCAAAGTTGTCGACTCGCGTCTAGAGGAAATCGGCGGCAAAGTTTCTGAGCGGCTTGAAGAAGGGTTCAAGAAAACAAATGACACGTTTGTGAGCGTAATGGCAAGACTCGCAACAATCG